>JAUVAN010000511.1 GCA_030591725.1 Deltaproteobacteria bacterium | reverse complement strand
CGTAAACAAGCCGAAGGACCACGGCCCTGCGCCTCTTTTCGGGCATCTTGGAAAAATGAAAGGCAAGATTGTCGGCCATCGCCGCTCGTGTCGTCTGGTGTTCCGGCGTGATCGGCGAGATTCCGGGCTCGTCCGGTACCAGCGTCACCGTGCGTTCGTTTCGCCGTTTCCTCTTGAGAAGGCGCATGAGCACTCGGTATGTCAGTTGACCTGCCCATGCCTCTAATGAACCCGTTCCCCGGTAGTTTCCCAGGTTTTCAAGAATCGCGAGCAAGCAACCATGTACCAGATCCTCCAGCTCCTCGTCCCCGCGCACGAGGAGCATCACTGTGTATTTGACGCGCGGCCCCAATCGCTCCAGCAGGATCCGCGCAGCCTCCGGATCCTTTGCTGCCTTCTGGGCGAGCTTCAGATCTTCGAGTATGCCGGGGGCCAAGGGAATCTTCTTCTCCGTTTTTTTTCCTTTTCCCCTCCCGCTACTTGTTGTGTGCACTGGATTCATGATTTGGACGGAAATCTACAGCAATGTGAACGTCATGCCGAGGGCAAACAGCGGGCTCAATCTCCACGGAGTCGTTATTACTATGGGATCTCCAGTTGTTTCAACGACATACCGATTGTTGACGAGCGCTACATCAAGATTGATGGAAAAGAAGACCGTCGCCACATCTCCCACTGCGCGCCCTATGCGCGTGGACGGGGAAATCGACGTGAAGTACTTGCGTTTCGGATCCGAGGGCTCCACGCGATTGTCGATGGCCATGACCTCGAAGGTGACGAAATCCTCCACCAGGGCGAGCCCGATCTCCAGGATCCACTTGGGGGAGCGCCACCGTCCCGCCAGGCCCAACTCCACGGGGTGAGGGCGGACGTCTGCGGCAACCAGGTCGGTCGCAAGATGCATGGGGAACTGCAACCGATAAGCGGCAAAGATGCGCAGCTGTCTGAACAGGCCGATGGATACTTCGAATCGGGCTCCGTGGGTGATAGGCGCTTCACTCGAGTAGAGCTTTGCAGCGTAGGCGATCGAGGTGTTGATGCGCTCGTATGCGGGTTGCTCCTGCGCGGGTTTCGGGGGAGGGGCGGATACCCCAATCCGGCCGCCTTCGAGAATTGACTTTATGGTGCTTCGTACTATGACCGCGAGGGTCTCGAAGCGAGCCTCCCCACCTCCTTCGTCGGATTTGATATTTCTGACGAGGATCCGTCCGCCGCTCGGATCCTCGATGAACAGGAACACCTGTTGCGGCGCGCTGAGATCAACCCAGAATACCGAGATGGCGCCATGGGAGTCTGCGATGTGGCGGGCCCGATCCACCCTCCTGTAAAATTCGTTTTCCCAGCCCTCCACCCGTTGTGCGATGAATTGTACCGGGATGTCCGTCAGCTGTGCCGCGATGGCGTCAGCGGCGCGGTAGATCGCGTCGTCGGAGGTGTCCGGCAGGAGCATGACCACCGGCGCCGGTTCGTTCGCGTGGACCGGATGCGGGAAACAGGCCAGCAGCAGGGCGACGAGCACCGAAACGGTCAGGGCTACGGCGATCGTCCGATTCTCGATGAGCAT
>JAUVAN010000198.1 GCA_030591725.1 Deltaproteobacteria bacterium | reverse complement strand
TGGGTCCGAAGACCGCGATGGGGAGGAAGGTCTCTTTGGACTTCTCGAACAGGGCCTTGCCCTCCGCATCAGAGTAGTCGAGTTCCTTGATCTCGGCGCCCTCGAAAGTGTGCGTGATGAAGGCGAGGAATCGCTTGGGGTCGCATCCGCGGCCCTCACAGCGCTTGTCGGCGACCACGGTTACGGGAACCTTGACCGGAGCGGGGATGTCGGCACAGTACTTGGGCTTCTCCTCGGTAAACTTGGCGCAGATGGCGCGACCGAAGGACGACTCCGAACGACCGCCGCGATAGGGCTCGCCCGCGAGGAAGATGGTGGGGCTTCCGGTAGCCTTCTTCTCCTGGGATTTCTTGTTGGACTCCCGGAGAAGGCCCTTGCCCTCGTCGCCCTCATAACAGGCTTTCATCTTCTTCTTGTCGATCTTGGCGGCATCGGCACATTTTTCCCATCCCTCGGGGATCTTGCGCCAGTCCTCGTTTTGACATTTGAGGAAGTTGACCCACTGATCAAAATCGCCGTGCTTGGAGGCGCAGATCTGACGGATGTTGCCCTGAACCTCGGCCTCACCGTGCATGGAGGTCAACTCTCCATCCTTCTCACGGCCGATGTACTCCACGTGGAAGTCGATGTTCTCGCCCATTTTTTCGAGCACCGGGATGATGGCCTGAAGGACCTTCACGCCGAAGGGGCATTTGGACATGATGTGGAAATCGAGGCTGATCTTTTCGGAAACGGCCGATTTCTCGTCGCCACCCTTGTCACCCTCGCCATCTTTTGCTTCGCCGCACCCGACGATCAGGAAAAGACCCAGGGCCACTGCCAGAAGTTTGATCATTGGTTTCATTGACAATTCCTTCCTTAGACTTCGATGTTCACGACATCGTCAGTTCTGATACTTTTATCTATTGTTGTAAAAAATGAACAATGCAGTCCTTTAATAGCATCCCGATACCGTGTCAAGAACCACAATGGGATCGGAGCTATTCCGAATTCTCCTCATTTTTCCGACGCCATGGGGGAACACGCCCGTCAAACGCCCACAAACCAGTTTCCAGGGCAACGTACAGGGCGCGTGCCAGAACAATTTGTGACCTGCCGGCGGCAGTGGCAAGCTCCCTGACTGTAAGCCAGTCGTTTACCGATCTTATCTTCTCATCTATCTCCGAGGGGAAATTGAGGAGGCCGATCAATTCCGGCAGGATCGGGGTTGGCGCGACCAGGCAGGAGCCCATCTCGTCGAGCACCATCGCCGCATTTATGTTCTGAACATCCCGCAGCACCTTCTCCTTCACGAAGGCGAACGGATTGATGGACAACTCGAGCACACCCGACCGACATTCGGCGCCGCGATAATACTCGTAGTTGCCCTCCCTCCAACCCAGCAACTCATCCAATCTTGACAGTACCTGTTCCTTGATATGCCCGAAAAGGCCGACCGCAGTGAGCATCCCCAGGGCGATGAGGGTGTCGCCCATGTGCCCGTTGAACTTGGGGAGAAGGGCCAGCGCCATCTCGAGCTCCATCCGGTCGATGACCCCCTTCTCTACCAGAAACTCACCGAGCAGCTCCGTGGAGTCGTTGGAGCCCACGTAAACCGGATTGCCGTTGACGAGGTAGACCTCCTTGCGCCGCGATTCGTTCTGACACACGAAGAGCCCGGACTCCCTCCTGGCCGCAAGGGTCAGCAGCACCTCCGTGGGAACCTCCATCTCCAGGAAACCGCGCCTGTCGGGGGTGGCCACGTCGTTGACATCGCAGGTGGGCGTGTAAACGGGGAGATGACGCGCGAGCTCCGGGAAGTCGTTCGACGGATGGAACTGATGCCCGTCCACCGATATCTCGGTCTGGGGCCCGATCCTGTCGGAGTAGATCAATTCGATAACGTGCGCGTAAGATGTGGGACCGATGGTCAACCCATCGGCTATCCTCGCCAGATATCGACCCTCCGACCGAAACGACTCGCTCTCGGTGGTGACCGGTGTCCCGTCGAGTTCTTCCTGCGATTCCACTTCCAATCCCGCAAAACGGTTGGTCAGATCGAGGCCGTCGTCGGCCCTGGCATCGATGATAGCTTCCGTCACCAGCTCTTTTGCTGTGATCGGTGTTCTCTCGGGCCTGGAATCGGGAGTGGAGCTCCTTTGTTCTCGCAGATCGACAGCGCGCCGGACCAGCTTGCCCAGATCCTCAGAGGATACCTCTCGACCGGTGGATACGAGAAACTCCGAAAGCCTGTCGGCGAATTGCGCCGCTGACTGGTATCGATCCGACGGTTTCTTGGCGAGCGCGCCCCGGAGTATCTCCATCACGCCGCCGGTGATCCGCTCCGCGTTGTTGTCGAGGACCTCCGTTCGGCCGTCCCGGATATTCAGCATCACGCTGAGCCGGCTGTTCCCCGAAAAGAGCTTTCGACCGATCAGGAGTTCTGACAGCACCACTCCCGCAGAGTAGACATCCGACCGTCGATCGACATTGCTTCCCTCGACCTGCTCCGGCGCCATGTATCCGAACTTGCCCTTGGCGATGAACTTTATTGGCCTGTACCTGTCCGAATCGATCTGCGCGATACCGAAGTCCCCGATCTTCACGCTCCCATCGACGGACAGGTAGATGTTAGAGGGCGAAAAATCTCTGTGGACCACCGACATCGGGATCCCGTTCACATCCTTCAATCGGTGTACGTATTCCAGGCCGTTCAGACATTCGATAATGATCCGGATGGCGATCGCTTCGTGATCGTCCCCCCAGGGGAACAGGCGCCTGGAAAACCTCCAGCAGTCGAGCCCCTCGACATATTCCATGACCATGTACGCCTGGCCGTCCATCTCGCCGAAACCGTGGATCTTGACCACGTTGGGGTGGTTCATCTGCGCTGCCAGCTGGGCCTCGTTGATGAACATGGCCAGGAACCATCGATCCCTGCAGAGCTCTGGCAGGATGCGTTTGATGACGATCGGCTTCTCGTCCGGCGATGAATCTATCTGCCTGCCGAGAAAGATCTCGGCCATTCCGCCGTGTGCAAGCTTGGAGATCAACTCGTACGGGCCGAAGGGAACTTGCGTCGTTTCGCTGGAAAAACCGGTATTCAACAGGAATCCTTCGCAACTATCTGTTCACATTTGAGGGTCAAATCAGGCACACATTTCGATCCGCTGTTTTTAATCTTAACTGGAAGTAAAATTGTTTACCACGATAAATGGTTCTGGTAACTCGCTCGAAATACTATTCTTGAAGATCTGAATCGTTGGGGAGGGAATAAAAATTGTCCAGCGCTCGATATGATTTTGACATGCCGGAAACCGTGCGCTCGGTCTGCAATTCCTTGTCGACGGCCGGCGAGCGGGCGTACCTGGTCGGCGGCTCGTTGAGGGATCTGTTATCGGGGCGACCTCCGGTTGACTGGGATCTGGCAACGACGGCCACGCCGAAGAGGATCATGGAGATCTTCTCACGTGTCGTCCCCACGGGCATCGACCACGGGACGGTCACGGTTCTCATGGGTGACGACGCGCTGGAGGTCACGACTCTTCGGGGAGATGGCGCTTACACAGACGGCCGTCACCCGGACAGCGTGGAATTCATCAAGGACATCGAGGAAGACCTGGCCCGGCGCGATTTCACGATCAACGCCATGGCCTGGGAACCCGAAGAGCGCATCCTTCACGATCCGTTCGGGGGTCGCGATGATCTGACCGCGCGGCTACTTCGCGCCGTGGGGGATCCGGTGGCTCGATTCACGGAGGACGGCCTGAGGGTGATGCGCGCCGCCCGATTCGCCGCCACCCTCGATTTCGACATCGAAAAGGGGACGCTGGAGGCGATGCCGGCGGCCACGCCGAAGCTGGTCCTGGTATCCGTCGAGAGGAGACGCGACGAGCTGCTCAAGACCCTCAAGGCTCGCGCCCCATCACGCGGTCTTCTCATAATGAAAGAATTCGGAATGTTCGATCGCCTGATCGACGAGGTTCACAACCTGGAGGACGGACAGGATGAATCCGAACCTGGCGCGTGGAAACGGACCGTGCGACGTGTGGACTTCTGCCCGGCGCAAAACGCTCTTCGACTGGCTGCGCTGCTGCTCGACGCGATCCCCCGACCGCGAAAACCGTTTGCGTCTCTTCGCCTGGACAGAAAAACGCACAAGAAGGCATCGCGACTTCTCAACATCGGAAAGATTGATTACCAGAGTGACTGGACCAACGCCCGGATTCGCCGGTTTCTCTACGAAACGGGCGCGGATATCGCCATGGATATCATTACTCTGTGGAAGGCGGACCTTCGCGTAGCCGATACAAACTTCGGAGCTGCCGATGAACTGCTCGACAGGGTGAAGAGCGCCATGAGTTCCGGAGATCCGCTCGCCGCGAAAGATCTGCGCGTGGACGGCGATGACATGATGACAGACCTGGATCTCGAGCCCGGCCCGCACCTGGGAAACCTGCTCGAACGTCTCCTTTCTCACGTCATCGATCACCCGGAAGACAATGAGAAATCAAAGTTGATTGAAATCGCCCGAGGAATGCTTTAACCGATCTTTTCCGATCCGGCACCATAATCGGATAGAATACGTATTAAGAAGAGGAAGCATTTGATGACGCGTCACACACTGGCCCGGTTATTGGTAGCTGTATTGCCGTTTCTGATGGTTCTTTCATGCGGCAACCGAACCAGCCCGGTACTCGGATGTCGTAACGATGTGGATTGCGACGACGGAATGATCTGCGTGGACGGACAGTGCGTCCCGGCTGGAACGGACAGCGATTCGGACACCGATGCCGATACAGACACCGATGCCGATACCGACACGGACACAGATACAGACACGGACACCGACACGGACACAGATACAGACACGGACACCGATACAGACACCGACACGGATACCGACACGGACTCCGATACAGACACAGACACGGATACCGACACGGACACCGATACAGACACGGATACCGACACGGACACAGATACAGACACCGACACGGATACCGACACGGACACAGATACAGACACGGACACAGACACGGACACGGACACAGACACGGACACCGACACGGGCACCGACACCGGCACCGACACGGGCACCGACACCGGCACCGACACGGGCACCGACACCGGCACCGACACGGGCACCGACACCGGCACCGATACGGGCACCGATACCGACACCGATACCGACACCGAAACGAATTCGGACACCGATACCGTTACAGATACGGACACCGGCACGGGCACCATCTGCGGTACGCTCGACGATGACTATGATGGTGACGGTTGGACAGAAAATCAGGGTGACTGCGACGACTGCGATGACCAGGTCGGTCCCATGGCCCTGGAGGTTCCGGCCAACGGTATCGATGACAATTGCGACGGAACAACCGACGAGCCCATCATGCCGTGTGACTGTACCAGTTCGGCCTCGTGGTCGGACGCTCTCGAGATGTGCGATTCCAATTTCTACTTCTCCTCCAACGCGTGGCATTCGGGTCCGGGAGGAGATCCACTGGTCAACGGCGCGCTCGACGTGCTCACGCGGCTGGGCTCCACTTCCAACGATCTCGGAGTGAAAGCCGGCTGCCGTTACGCGGTTCTATCCAGCGGCATAGTAGGCTCTTCCAACACGCAACCCGGAACCGACTTCGGGGGCATGAGCACACCGGATCCGGCCCCTGACTACAACGGATCCCAGCTCTTCGGCCCGGACGGAAACAGTTGCCACGACAATGCCCAGATCATGGTGGCCATCTACGCGCCCGCAAACGCCCATGGATTTTCTTTCGACTTCATCTACCTGAGCACCGAGTATCCGGAGTGGGTCGGGATGGGTTACAATGACGCATTCTATACGGTCCTCGAAGCAGCCTCGACGAACGGCGGAGCATCCACGAACATCGCCTTCGATCACTCACCGGTACACGAGGAGATCTGCGTCAACTCCGCCTTCTTCGAGGACCCGCCGGAGACCAATCTGGGCGGCACCGGCTTCGGATGGGATGCAGCCATGATGCAGCATATCGGCGGCTCGACCGGATGGTACAGGACCGAGTGGCCCATCAATCCCAACGAGGTGTTCTTCCTGACGTTCTCTATCCACGACGAGAGCGACGGCATCTACGATTCGCTGGCGATAATCGACAACTTCCGCTGGATGTTCTACTCCCCGACCGGAATGACCCATCAGCTATAGGAGGCCTATCTGGGATAGGCTCATAATTGACCATTATCCATCGTCGCGATAAATCCCTGTCATGATCTGGCCGTTCGCCAAGAGGAAGCGCTTCAGTCCGGGAGACCTCGCCCCTGAGGGGTTGTGCGACGCGCACATGCACCTCCTGTGGGGTCTGGACGACGGTCCCTCGGATCGGGCGGGCACCATTGAAATACTGGACGGTCTTCACGAGCTTGGCTACGTGCGCGTGGCCGCCACTCCACACCGAAACCCCCGGATGTTCCCCGTGCCCGGGTTGCAAGAGATCGAAACTGCAATAGCGGATATCGCCGGTGAGCGCGGCGGGATCGGGCCCGAGATCGTTCCAGGCGGCGAGATCATGTTTGACGACAGCTTCATGAACGACCTCGAAAGTGGATCCCTGCCGCGACTTGGAGCCGGTTCAACTTACCTGGTGGAGTTTGGAGCTCATCCCGGCGCCATCCCCAATGCTTTCGAAGAAACCGTCTTTCGGTTGCGAACCAGGGAAATCGCCATCATTATCGCCCACGCCGAGCGCCACCATGATCTTCAAAAAGACCAGCGGCGCGTGGACTTGCTCAGAAAAGGCGGGGCCATTATTCAGATCGATCTCATGTCCCTCATCGGCGAATACGGACGGGATCCCATGAAAACTGCGTGGCGGCTTCTGGAAAACGGCTCGGCGGATCTGGTGTCTACCGATTTGCACAGCGCCGCACACATGGGCGAGATCGCCAGGTCGTTGAACGAGCTGGCCGAATGGGACGAGGCGGAGCTGGTTCGCCTTGCCTCCACCAACCCGCGCCTGATTCTGGCCGGCGATCAGTGGGAAATCGAGCGAAATGAATAAGATCCTGGTCAGGCTGCTCATCTCCGCGATCATCGCCGCTCTCCTTGTATGGTGGCTGATCTCCCAGGGATTCGACGTGGTACCCTCCTGGGAATCAATCAAAAAGACAATCTCACCGTTGACCCTGGCGATCTACGTGGGCCTGTTCTCCCTCTTCCATATCCTGCGCGCGTGGCGATGGACCTACCTCCTTCGTCCCTTCGCACGGGTTCCCACGGGTACGATGATGGAGACTGCGTTCGCCGGTTTCATGGCCATCCAGATGATGCCCCTCCGCACAGGGGAAGTGGCCCGGCCGTATCTTCTCGACAGGTACACGGGAGCCTCCAAGAGCGCCCTGTTCGGAACTATCGCCATCGAGCGGGTCATCGACGGCCTCATGGTCTCCGTGTGGCTCACCGTCGCCCTCTTCACTATCCCGTCGGACGTGAACTCCTACGTCTGGGTCCTGAGGCTCGTTCCTGTTACCATTTTTACCGTCGCTCTGGCTCTCCTCATCGCGTTTCATCACTCCCCATCCCTCGTGAGCAGACTCCTCAAGAAGATCCTCGGCCTTGTCTCAAAAAGGCTCGCGGACTTTGCGGTCGGAGTTATCGAGCGATTTCACGGCGGCCTCGCGGCGTTGCCGGACATGCGCAACTTCTGGGCGTTCGTGGTCATAACCGCCGCTTACTGGTGCATCAACGCCTTTGCTTTTCTGATGCTGGCGCGGGGTTGCGGGCTCGATCTCCCGGCCGCAGGC
>JAUVAN010000047.1 GCA_030591725.1 Deltaproteobacteria bacterium | reverse complement strand
GATCCACAAGCAGGAGATCGGCCGCCTTCAAAAAGTCTCGGAGCGCTTTTTGAGCTTTGCCAAGCCCGTTCCCATCGAAACAACCACGCTGGACCTCGGGGACGTGGCCAGACGTGTCGTTGAGCTGGTGGGAGCGCAGGCCAGGCAAAAGAGCATCGGACTCGAGACGAGAATTTCGGCCGAGCCCGTCCTTGTCAGGGGCGATCTCGACGCACTGGCGCAGATAGGACTCAATATTGCGTTAAACGCCATCAAGGCCATCGGTGATGGTGGGGGAACAATCCTCCTGTCCGTGTCGGCGAGAGATGTCGATGGCGAACCCAGGGCACTCATGTGCATCGAGAACAGCGGACCGCCTGTTCCCGAAGAACAGATCGAGAGGCTTTTCGATCCCTTCTACAGTGGGGAGGACAGCACCGGGTTGGGGCTCTCCATCTCTTCGAGAATAGCTGAGCAACACGGCGGTTTTCTTGAAGCGAAGAATACGGAGATGGGTGTTCGTTTCACTCTGTACCTGGCCCCGAGTTCCTGAATCAGTGACCGCCTATTGAGGGCCGAGTCAGCGCAAAATCGTATCGAACGGGATCCTCCGGTGAGTACCCGGCGAAGGCATCTGTGATTTCGAGAGCGGTCCGCATGTCCGCATTCTTGCGCCTGGTCAGGCCGTGCTCAATGGCGATGCGGTGCATGTGGATATCAAGGGGGACTATCAGCATGGACGTGTCGATCTGATCCCATCCACCCGGATCCACTTCATCTTTTCTCACCATCCATCGCAACATCAGGTTGAGCCGTTTGCAGGCGCTGCCCTTTTGGGGATCCGGAATCAGGCTCGTTTTCTTGTTGCCGACAGACGCGGTCAACTCGCGTGCAAAATGGCGAAGCGCGCTTTTCACGGTCTTGTCTTTCCGGTCGATCCCGCGGGCGAAGCAATCGCCCAGTGAGCCGTGTTTCTCGATCACCCTCTCGATGCCAGAAAGGAGATCGGCCATCTCGTCGCCGGTTGTAAAACGGTGCTTGAAATCGCGAAACTGACGTTTCATCTTTGGTCTTGAAGTTGTTCGGACATAGCGCAGGGGAGAACCGATCGCCTCGAGCACGATCGATACGCTCCTCAAGATCTGTTGAACTCGACCATATGCGAGGGATGATGCGATGAGCGCCACGATCTCCCGATCGCGAAGATCGTCATATGCGTAAAGAAACTCGAGCGGATCCGGATGAACGAACCTGCGATGGTTGTACGCGGCATACATCTCTTCAAAAACGCTGCTGGTTGGATGGGGGATTGAGTTGTTTTTATCGGGCAATTTAATTTCGCGTGGACGCAAGCCTGGTAGCAACGGCAGCGCCCAAGTCTCTACAAGTTGCCAGGTCTTTCTCGGCCGGGACGTATTTCACTCGCAATCCCTCCTGAACCAGGTCCACTTTCATCTCCTGCATGATCTGATCGAGATGCTTCACCGCCTCGCCGCTCCAGCCGTAGGAGCCGAAGGTCGCGCCGATGAGATTTTGGGGCTTGAGACCCTTCAGGTAGTTCATCACGTCCGCAACAGTTGGGTAAATCTGGTTATTGATGGTCGGCGAGCCCACCAGCAGCGCGCCGGCATCCAGCAGCTCGGTAATGACGTCGCTCCGGTGGGATCCGCCGAGAGGCATGAGCTTGACCGAGGCGCCGTTTTCGGTGAGGCCGTCCCCCACCGCCCGCGCCATCTTGGCTGTGCTCTCCCACATCGAGTCGAAGACCACCACGGCCTTGTTCGTCGGTTTCTGCTCGGCCCAGCCCGAGTACCACTCCACGACCTGATTCAGATCCCGCCTCCAGATCGGCCCGTGATCCGGCGCGATGATCTTCATGTCCAGGTTCAAGGCAGGAAGCTTTTCAAGGAACTTCGTCACAATGGGAGAAAGGTGCAAGATGATATTCGCGTAATACTTGGCGCCCTCGTACTTCAATACCGACGAGTCGATCTCGTCGGCGAAGCGCTCGCTCGAAGCTATGTGCATGCCGAAAACGTCGTTGGTGAAAAGAACGCCCTCGTCCTCGAGGTACGTGAACATGCTGTCGGGCCAGTGGAGCATCCGGGCCTCAACGAAGCTCAGGGTCTTGTTACCCAGGTCGATCTTGTCACCGGTCTTTACCACCTCAATTTTTTGATCCCAGTGAAAGTGCATCTCCAGGGCTTTCTGCCCCATCGGGGACGCGAAAACCCGACTGGGCCCCATCGTTTTTATCGCCTGCGGGAGATAGCCCGTGTGATCCATCTCCGAGTGGTTGGAGATGATGAAGTCGATCTTGCTCGGATCGATGACCGAGGAGATCCTGGCCATCATCTCCTCGCCATAGCTCGCCTTCACCGTGTCAATCAGGGTCACCTTGTCCGCCATCACCAGAAACGCGTTGTACGTGGTCCCGCGGGAAGTGAGGTACCCGTGAAAGCTGCGCACCCCCCAATCGATCGCGCCCACCCAGTAGACGCTATCGGAGATCTTGACCGCCCTGAACGGCGAGTTCATCACGCGCCTCCCGTCAACTCTGGCGGCAGGGTCAGTGCGCGCTTGCCCATCTCCTGGTCGAGCATGAACAGGCCACCCTCCTTCTTGTCGACGAGCTTCAACTTCTGCACCACCTCATCCGCCGACGCCTCCTCCTCCACCTGCTCCGCGACAAACCACTGAAGGAAGTTGACCGTGGCGTGGTCGCTCAGCGACAGCGCTAGATCCATCAGCTTGTTTATCAGCCCGGAGACAAGCACCTCGTGTTTGTAGACATGTTCGGCCACCGCGGTGGGCGAATCCCATTCCAGCTGCGGTGATTCAATGGCCGAGAGCACCACCCTGCCGCCGCGGTTGTTAATGTAGGCAAAGAACTTGTGAGCGTGCGTCATCTCCTCCAGCGCCTGCGCGCGCATCCAGTGGGCAAAACCACTCAGACTGATGGAGTCGAAGTAGGCCGACATCGAGTAGTACAGGTACGATGAATAAATCTCGGCGTTTATCTGGCCGTTTATGGCTTCTTCTATTTTCTTGTCCAGCATTGCATGTTCCTCCTCAAGGAAACCGTTGATGGAATCGTGCCTAAAGGACTAATTGTTGTACGTGAAAACTAGTTCTCGACGAGCACGTGGTCATCGTACTCAATTTCGAATCTGAGCTTGTGCTTGGCCTCTTCGTTGGCCAGGCCGATCATGGTCTCCTTCAGCTCGGCGTCATCGGTGACCGCCGCCAGGTCCATGTAGAGCCTGTAGGCCTGCTTCTCCTGTTTGATGGCGAAGAGGAGTACGTCCTGATAGCTGGGGTTGTCATCCAGCACCACGTCGTTGGTATAGTCGGAGATTTTGAGATCCTGGATTTTTTGATCCGCCTTGATGAGCTTCTTGCCGCCCTTCACCCTCTGGAGCTTTGCCTTGTGGCCGCGCTCCTCGTTCGCGTATTCCAGGAAAGTCGCCCTTGTCGCTTCGCTCGTAACCTTGTTGGCGAGATCTGTGTAGAGATCGACCGCAGCCTGCTCCATCCGGATGGCATAATCCAATATCTCGTCAACGGTACTGAGTTCACTCATTTGATCCTCCTCATTAGAGCCGGCTTCCATCAAATTCCCCTTCCCCTCACAGGGGAAGGCCGGGATGGGGTTAACGCCGTACTGGTTGCTCACACTTCGCTGAAGCCGTCCTTGCCGACACCGCACAAGGGGCATACCCAATCCTCGGGAATATCCTCGAACTTGGTCCCCGGCTCGACCCCACTCGCGGGGTGGCCCTTCTCCTCGTCGTAGATCCATCCACATGCATCACATACGTATTTTTTCATTTTGAAATCTCCCTTTTTTACCCGTGCTTAATGATCTACATGAGCGTCGAGTGCTTGCCAAATGTTTTTGCAACACCCGTGCCAAAACATCAAATGAGCGCCACCCCTTTTTTTGTCAGGTAGATTGTATTCACCAACAACGGAACGTGTGCCGCCATTGCAATCAGGTCATTCCACACCTCGCCGGGCGACAACTCCGGAAACAAATAGACCGTGGTCAGGAACGCCAGAGCCACACTGACGACGGTATTGCTGATTTTTCCCACCAACGTCGAACGCACCTCGAACGGTCCCCGAAACACGAACAACAGCGCGCCGAGGCCAAAGGCGATCGGGTACCTCAATACGGCCAACGCCAGAAAGGATAGCGGGAGTATCCCGCCGCGGTACAGGACCGCGCCCAGGCACAACAACAACACCATGTCGCCGAGAGGATCCATCAGTGACCCGAGGCGAGTAACGGTCCTCGTTCGGCGTGCGTAAAATCCGTCGAGGAGATCAGTCGCCACCAGAAATCCTACAAATGACGCTGCCGCTATCTGCGCCAGAAATGACATCTCACGATCAGGGAGAACAACCCAGAGCATCGGCGCCAGCGCGAGACGCAGGAAGGTCAAACCGTTGGCGATCCCGAGCTTGTTCATGACGCCGCCATCTGAATCTCTGTTCAGCGACTGGTGAAGCAGCACCCAGGCAGCCGTGAGAAAATACCACGCGACCGGACCCAGTGTCGCCCAGAGCGATAGCCCGCCGGCCGAAAATGCGAACAGTATGGCGCCCTGCATAGCGGCGCCCAGAATCACCCAACGGACAAACGAGGTGACGAGTTGCGATCGATTCCTGAGATGCTCGCGAGAGTGGCCACCTGCCCTGAAAAACAACGCGGCGAAAGCTCTGGGCGAAAAACGGGCCCCGGCCAGGTCATCGATAAGGCTTCTTGCAAAGTTATTCTCTGGGATCGGGCCGCGTTTACCCATCTTGAGCCTTCAGTGCGTCAAGAAGATCATCAACCGGCGGTCTGTCATCCGGTCTCGTCGAGGTAAACGCGTAAACCACTCGTCCGTCCGACCCGATAACAAAATCGCCGCCGAGCTGCGCGAGATCGGCGTCCCTGGAAGGCATCCTCGGTTTCATTCCCCGCATTGCAAGAGAAATATACTTGAAAATCACCTTCGGATGCCAGATCTGGAAGAACGAACCTGTGAGGAGGCCGTAGTCCCTGTACGCCCGGCGTTCAACATCTGCGGCAATCGTGAAACGGAGGCCCAGGTAGATCTGGTGATCGGCCAGGCGTTCCGGCTTCGCAAACGAGACCACGAGGATCTTGGCGCCCAACCGTTCGAACTCCACAAACCTGTCATTCACCCGAACCAGGTGATCTTGACAGGGAAGTCAGGCGAGGTGACGAAGAAAGATGAGCACGAGAGGAGAACCTCTGTAGCTCTCCAAAGAGACCGGCTCGCCTCCCGGTGTTACCACCGAAAATGCGAGTGCTTTTTGTCCCACACGTATGCTCATCTACAACGCCCCAAAAGCCGGCTCCAGATCGTCCGCAATCCTCACCTCGGCGAGTTTATTTCTCCCCCTGGCCCAGATATCGTCCAGCTCCTTCATGGATTTCTTTCTTTTTCGCTCGTTCGGCAACGCCTCCGTTATCGCCTTCACCCTGCCGGTGATCAGGCTCCGCACGGCTTGCAGCACATGGTGGCGGCGTCCTGTCTGGGGCAACTGATCAACCTGCGCCACGAAAAGTGACATATCGATGGAGAAGGTCGGGCGCAGATCCAGCTCCCCGAAAATAACCGGAAACTCAATGGCGGTCTGTCTCAAGCTCATTTCGAGCACGGGCATCGTGCCGAGCCCGAACGCCTTGTGCAGGCTCTTGCCGGAAATGGACAGCACCTCGTCGAGGAATTCGGCGAGCACAAGGAGCGCAGCATTATCGAGGGGCGAATCGGCTGGCACCGCGTCCCCCGTCACCATGGAGCCGGTCTCGTGGACAAACACCTGTATATCCACGTTGGGATTCTTTGCCAGCGCCCCGTGGAGACGTCTCGGATCCTGAGCAGTGTCACCTGTCACCAGGGGGCCGAGCCAGGAATGTTGCGCGGTTCCATCCCGAAACGCGATCAGCCCCATGGATCCCGACAACCCGAATTGCAGGACTCCGGACTTCCCCTCCCTCTCGATATGATCGAGAAGTTTGTTGAAGTCGACGAACCCGGACTTCATCCCGCACATGGCGGGGTTCGTGGTGAGCACTGACTTGAGCGCCCTGTAATAGGGCTCGGAGATGGCCATGGCGTCAAGGATACCCCTGTCTGCGCCCTCGTACTGTTCCATCGCCTCGTCGAAATCGATCCGGGTAAATTCTCCCTTCGTCCATCGGTACGCCATCCGAAGTGCCCCGCGTGAAAAGAAAAGCAGATCCGTGAGAGAAGGGTAGTGGAGCTGGAGCATGGCGAATCCAGTTTGAGATTTCTCACCAGCCAGCAAGATGGAGTACAGATCTGTGTACTTGATATCGACACCATCGGCGATGGTCCTCGTGCCCTCATTTGGAATCTTTAGCGCGCGTTCGACTGCGGGTGCGATCTCGGTCGGAGCGGCCGTCACTGTTCCGGCACCGGTCTGAGTCTGGCTGGAAAAAATCTGACGATAGGCCTCGGTCAGCGCCTCCGCCAGCTTTTGCCCGGAAGCCCACCGGCGTGCAGAATCCATGGAAAGGGCCGCGTCCACCACTCTGGCGAGAGGGTCGGGGATCTCGAGATTCACCGCATGCACAGAAGGCAAGGCTTCACTCGCCCGCCTGCTGATCTGCTCCATGATGTTTGGAGAGAATTGGGGGAGCCTGCCGGTGAGGGCCTCGAACATCATCACGCCGAGAGCGAAGACATCGGTCCTGCTGTCCAGGTTCGCCTCACCCCGAGCCTGCTCGGGAGACATGTAAACCGGGGTCCCCAACAGGTGCCCGGGCTGTGTCAGCGTGGAGCTGGAAGCCAGAATACCCGCGATGCCGAAGTCAGTGAGAACGGGCTTGTGCCCCTCCACCAGAATGACGTTCTCCGGTTTCACGTCCCTGTGGATGATGCCGCCCTTGTGCGCTTCTCCGAGCGCCTGGGCGAGGGCGAAGAAAAGCTTGAAGAACACCTTTGACTCAATTGGGGCGTGCTTCTCCAGGAAGCTCTCCATGCTTGGCCCCTCCAGGTACTCCATGACTATGTAGTTGTGATCTCCATCCTTTCCCACATCGAAGACCCGGACCAGATTCGGGTGCCGCAACCGCGCGGCCAGCTGCGCTTCCCTCTGAAACCTGGCGATCAGATCCTGGTCCCCCGCGTACTCCTGCTTGATGAGCTTCACCGCGACCGGCACGCCCAGGGACAGGTGGATTCCACGGTATACGACCCCCATACCCCCGGATCCGACAAGGGATTCCAGCCGGCAGTTTCCTATGGTCTGGCCGATCATGACGACACCCGGCCGCTGTACCGTGACGGCCTGCCGCTCACTCCGATGGTCGGTGCGCTGTCCAGAGTCTGGGTCGATAACTTGTTGAACTGATCGGAGATACGGACGATCGACGCCTCGATCTCGTCAATCTCGTTGGAGAGAAACACGTTCGCCAGCTCGTCGGGGTTGGTGTGCACAAGCACCCTCTCGAGGGTGTGGAACTTGTTCACGAAGATCCTGAGAACCACCTTGATGAGGATATAATTCACAAACCCCCAGACCAGCCCGATGGCCGCCGATAGAGCCAGGAAAAGCCAGTAGTCCTCACCAAAGCTGCCAAAGGCCCTGGACCAGAGCGCGAAAAGGCCTCCCCCGATAGCGCCCGTGCCCATGATCGCGAAGAATATTTTGTACATCATCGACATGTCTTGCTCCCTTCGCTCCTGTGTCAGAAGCGTCCCAACACTTTCCGCGTGAAGCCGCCGATCCCCTTGTCGAGGAACCTGCGATCTCCCAGGCGACGCACTATTCGATTCATTGTCGGATACGCGTGAATGTATCCCGTGAGCTTCTGAAGACGTATCCCGGCCTTCATGGCGATCACCATCTCGCTGATGGCCTCGCCGGCGACATGACCGAGGATGCTCGCCCCCAGAATATTTCCCTTGCGGTCACAAACGACCTTTGCGCTCCCAGCTGTCTCCCCCTCACACACTGCCCTGTCCAGCTCGTCGTACCCGAATTTGTACACCTCGACCTCGAGACCCCGCTCCCTTGCCTGCTCCTCGGTAAGGCCTACGTGCGCCAGCTCCGGGTCGGTGAACGTCACCCGGGGCACCACCTTCTCCTTGAAAACGGAACTCCCGATGAAGAGCGCGTTGCGTGCTGCCGTACGAGCCTGGGCCTCGGCGAAGTGAGTAAACTGCAGGTCGCCCACGCAGTCACCGCAGGCCCAGATGTTGGGGGCTGTCGTGCGAAGGGAGGCATCCACGCGGATTCCCCGCTCGTCGAACTCCACCCCTGCGTTTTCGAGGTCCAGGCCTTCGACCACCGGTCTGCGACCCGTCGCAACCAGGATCTCATCACACTCGATCTCGCGCCGTTCCCCATCTTTTTCCACAAACACACGCCGCAGGTCACCGTCCCTCTCGACGCTCACGACCATGGCATCTGCGATGATCTCCAGCTCCTTGCCCAGCTCCTCCTGAAGCATCGCCGCCAGATCCCGGTCTTCCCTCGGAAGGATGAGATCCCGCCCCTGAACGATGACCACTTCGGATCCCAGCCTCGACATCGCCTGCCCCATTTCGCAACCGATGGGCCCACCGCCGATGATGAGCAGTCGATCCGGTCGCCGCTTCAGGGAGAAGAGCGCAACGTTGTCCAGATAGCCGGTCTCCTCCAGCCCTTCCACAGGCGGAATGGCCGCGGTGGACCCCGTGCAGATGATGATGCGTTTCGCCTCGTACTCCACATCGCCGACCACAATCCTGGTGGACGACAGGAACCTGGCCCCGCCAAAAGCGACGTCCACCCCTTTTGCGCGTATAGCCTCCGGCGAATCGCCGGCTCCAACCGTGGCGATCGCGCCGTTCACATGCGCCATGACCGCCTCGAAATCCACCGACACATCCCCGATCGAGACCCCGAATTCGGAGGCTCGCCTGGCCGTGTTCGCTACCCTGGCGCACTTGATGAGAGCCTTTGAAGGGACGCAGCCGTGGTGCAGGCAATCGCCGCCGAACGACTCCCTGTCCGCCAGCAAGACGCGCGCGCCTACCCTGCCGGCGATGGTCGCAGCAGTCAGACCGGCAGAGCCGCCGCCGATAACGGCCAGATCGTACATCTTCATGATCCTGCTCCCTTGTCGGCGACGCCTGTCAGGGTGTCATACGAGACAACTCCCTTCCCGATGGCCTCTGTGGCACTGACCGCCATGCGTTTCCCCTCCTCAATATCCATGCCGCCGAGATCGAGCTTGCCGATCTTCGACGCCAGCTCCACCGCCAGCAGCCTTCCCCTGATCCCTTCGACCATTTCGACAAGCCCCCACGAAGCGTCACCGAGACGCAGGCTGGAGAAACCGGCCGCTTCAAACAACTCCATGAGCCGTTTCGGCGTTACCGCGTCCGCAATGCACGCAACCCGCATCAGCAGAGTGTCGAGATCTTCGGGGAGCTCACCCGTCGATATGGTCATATCCGAAAGCGCGAGGCGCCCGCCCGGTTTGAGAACCCTGAACATCTCCGCGGCCGCCCTCGTCTTGTCGGGAAATACGCAGAACGCGCATTCGCACAGGACTATATCAAAGGAGGCGTCGTCAAACGGGATGTGCTCGGCGTCGGAAACGCGGGTCTCGATGAGGTGACCCACCCCCAGCTCCCCGGCCCTTCTCTTCGCTCGCCCCAGGTTCTCCGCCGACAGATCGAGAGCGGTGACGTGGCACCCAAATTTCTGCGCCGCCAGAATCGAGCTTGTCCCCTGCCCGGCGGCAACGTCGAGAACCCTGTCTGCTTCGCAGGCGTTGACCATGTTCAGCAGGTCCTCGGTGAGCTTCTCACCACCCGGATGAAAGGAATCTCCCAGGATTCGGCGAACCACGTCGTCCGCGTAGAAGTTGGAACAACAGGACTTGAACTCCTCGCTGTCGGGCAGCTTTTTCCCCTGGCTCGTCATCTGCCCCTCCGCAACACGTTGTAATTGCAAAACGGCACTATGCCCCCGTCGTCCGGCAGCACTTCGTGGACGCAGCACTTCTTGGCCCGCGCGAGATCCCAGTTATAGGCATCCATGAAGTGCATCATGCCGATCATGGTTATCTCCTCTTCGATCTGCCCCCAATCCACATCGCTGCTGCAGGCGGCGCAGAAATTGCGGCTGGTGTCCTCCGCGCCAGGCGCTGCGCTCATGGAAAAAAGACCCTCGAGCGCCTCTTTCACCTTGTCGCTGAACTGCACGATGCTCGTGTTTTTTATGTAGTCGAGATAGTCCTCGATGTTCACCAATCTGGGAATGGGTCGTACCTCGTCGCCGTCGCGATGAATGTAGGTCACCATGCTGCATGAAGGATCGGGACAGGGAACGGGAAAGAAGTCCGATTCCCTGAGGCCCCATTTAGATTGCTGCGAAATCAGTCTTGCAACCTCGGGAAGAGTCACCCTCTCCATGGGGTCGGAATAGAGGGGAGAACCCTTGATCGCGAACCTGCCCGCGTATGTCGCCGGCTGTACCGTGAGGGCCTTTATCTTTGGGTTGTCCAGCGCGTAGTCCGTCAGTGCGCCCAGCTCGTGCTCGTTGACACCCCTCACGATGGTGGCCACCAGCACCACCTTTCTCCCTCGCCGCGTCAGGTCGTCGACCACGTCCAGCTTCATCTTCGACAGATCCTTGCCGCGAAGCTTCTTGTAAGTCTCCGGCTCAAACCCGTCGAACTGCAGATATATAGTGGGGTCTGTTTCGGCCAGCGCGTCCACAAACTCCGGATCTGTTGCGAGCCGGGTGCCGTTGGTGTTGACCATGATCTTCTTGAAGCCCTTGCGTCTGGCCATCGAGAGGATCTCGAGTATTTGTGGATGCCGGGTCGGCTCACCCCCGCTGATCTGAATCACCTCCGGATCGCCCTCACAGCGCCTGAGGCGATCCATCATGTCGGAGACCTGGGCGACGGACAGGTGGTTGGCGCCCGCACGCGCATCGGCGAAGCACACCGGGCATGCGAGATCGCAGTAATCCGTGATCTCCAGAATTCCCAGGCAAGTGTGCTGCTGATGCTCGGGACAAAGACCGCAGGAATCCGGACAGCCGTGAAACTCTCGCTCGAAATGAAGCGGCAGGGTGCCGGGTTTGTTGAAGCGCCGGTTCTTCAGGTGTTGGTCGGCGTCCGGAGAAACCAGCGACTCGAACCATCCGTGTTCGGAGCACCACTTCCTCATTATCAGGCGCTCTCCAACGGTCACGAGATCCGCGTCGATCATCTTGAGACACTCGGGACAGACACTTCTGGTCACCTGGTAGAGTGTTCCCGGCCGGTCCGTTTTTTTGATACTCCGTGGATTATCCTGATTTGCTCGTTCTTCGTTCGTCATATCATTTCCTTGAAGTAGCGTGTCCTGCAGGTTGTCAACGAGACACCATGCAATTTGATTGCCATTACTAAGCCGGAGGCATTTATCGTTGTGTGTTTTTTTGGTTCCAGATGATGAAAACTCTGGTTACGTAATAATGTCCACCGGTTTCATGGACATGCAAATCAACCCGTCGTCCACAACACTTCATAATGTCTCAGAGGGAGGTCGCTTCTTATGAGTGAGACAATCGTGCGATCACACGTTTGTATTGGGCGATCATCTCCAGCGTGACTTCCCTTGCGGAAATAATCCTTTCCACGCTGCTCCCCACCTGGCCGATCTCCAGCTCGCCCTGTTCGAGATCGCCCTCGAAGATCCCCCTTCTCGATCGCCCCACGCCGCGAATTTGCACGAGCTCCCCGTCGGTGGCGCCATCCCGCTGCGCGGCAATGACCGACTTCACGTATTCATTGGCTATCGCCCGTGTCGGCATGTAAGAGCGCAGATACAGGGGTATGTCTCCCTGCCCGGATCGCAGGACGGCCTCCTTGTACGCATCGTGGGCGCTGGACTCCTTCGTGAGCGCATAACGGGTTCCGACCTGAACACCTTCCGCGCCGAGTGCAAGGGCTGCAGCCATCCCGCGCCCGTCCGCAATACCACCCGCAGCGATGACCGGGAGCTTCACTGCGTCCACAACCGAAGGCCACAAGACCATACTCGTTATCTCCTGCAATCCGTTGTGCCCGCCCGCCTCGGTACCCTCCGCGACGACAGCGTCGCACCCGGCTGCTTCCGCCTTGCGAGCGTGCTTGTCGCTGGACACCACGTGCGCCACCTTTACGCCTGCCGCTTTCAGCCGATCGGTGTACACGCCGGGCCCGCCGGCAGAAGTGAAGACTATCGGCACCTTGCGATACAGGCACACATCGATGAGATCGCCGGCCCTTTTGTTGGAAACGGGGATGTTCACGCCGAAGGGCTTTTCACACGCCGCCCTGAGTTTCACGACGTGTTCCTCCAGCAGTCCCGAGTCCATCGAGCCGGCCCCGATGAGCCCCAGGCCCCCTGCGTTGGAGACCGCCGCCGCCAGCCTCCACCCCGATGCCCACACCATTCCGCCTTGCACGATCGGATAGTCAACTCCGAAGAGCCCGGTTACGCGGGTGACCGAACCTCCCTGTCTCGTACTAACCACCGTCGAAGCTGGAACGACCTTTTTCCTCGAACCAGGAATCCGGATCCCTCAGGTAGAAGAGAGAATCCTGTATGGAGAGCAGATGCTCGCGCTCGATTTTCGCGAGGAACTCGAAGAACTTTTTCTCCTTTGGGTTATCGCAAACCTGCGCCAACTCCTTGTAAAACTTGGCTCCGTCCGCCTCCCCCTTCGCGGCTTTCTCCAGGGCCGCAATATCATCATCGTCGTGCGAGGCAGAGGCGTCCTTTTCTTCCATGAGCTTGTTGACCCGCCCGAGGATTTCGGTGCCCGCCACCTCTATCGGGAGGTCGTCCGGCCATGAGCCGTCTGCAGTGAGCTTGCGATGCAACCCCTCGATGCGCACCATATGCTCCTTTTCGTCCGCTGCCAGAGTTTCGAAGAGCAGCTTAGCCACCGGGTTTTTGGACCGACTCGCTTGCTCCAGATAGTATTCCATTTCCGTGTGCTCGTTTGTTATGGCCAACTCTATAGACGACATTCTATCCATTGTTTCCTCCTTGTACTTTACCCAATCTGTTTCCGCTGAAATCCAGAAGTCGAGACATACCACGGCAAGAGCAAACACCGTGCCACCTGTTATTCCCTGGATCTCCCAAGAAGTGTCTCACTAACTGTCTCAAAACAGAGAATACAATGATACATTCCTGGCGAAAATAGCCAACGGGGGACGTTCCGCGCTTGGCTTGAGATTTGCTATGTGTTGTTGTGGGTCCGAATTCAAGAAAGGATAATGTGTCATGCAAATCGAAGAAGCGATAAAGACGGCAATCGAGTATGAGGTCAGAATTCGCGAACACTACGTTGAATCCCAGGACGCCGCGAAAGATCCCGTTGCCCGTCGGGTATTCGGACTCATGGCCAGCGAGGAAAACGATCACGTCAAGTACCTGGAGAAGAAGCTCAAGGACTGGAAGGAAGGCAACAAGCTCTCGGCGGAAGATCTCGAAACTACGCTACCCTCCCTCGACTGGATCGAAAAGGAAGTCGGCAAACTGGCGAGCGGCGACGTGAAAAAAACTGCGACGGCCGAGATCGGGGCCCTGGAAACGGCCGCTACAATCGAGTCCGAGACCAGCCGGTTTTACGCCGGGCTGGTGGAGAAGCTTCCCGACGAGGCAAAAAGCTTCTTCGAGCGTTTTGTCGAGATCGAATCCGGACACCTGGCGCTGGTCAACGCAGAACTCGATGCGATCAAGGGCAGCGGCTACTGGTTCGATATCCCCGAATTCGATGTCGAGACGGGATAACCTGCCGACCCATCAAACAGGCTAACTGAAATCGTCGAACATGATGTTCTTCTTTTCGACGCCCAGATTCACCAGCATCTTCGTGACCGCAGAGTTCATGGCCGGCGGTCCGCAAAGGTAGTACTCAATATCTTCCGGCGCCGGGTGGTTCTTCAGATAATTGTCATGCAGGACGCGGTGGATCAATCCCGTTTCGCCTTTCCACCTGTCCTCGAAAACGGGCGCAGAGAGCGCCAGCGTCCAGGCGAAGTTGTCGTGCTCACGCGCCAGGCTGTCGAATTCATCCACGTAAAACGCATCCGTAAGACTCCTCGCGCCGTACCAGAAATTCACCTTCCTCGTCGTCTTCAACCGTCTGAACTGATCGAATATGTGGGAACGCATGGGCGCCATTCCCGCTCCCCCTGACACAAAGCACATCTCCGCATCCGTATCCCGGGCAAAGAAGTTTCCAAAAGCGCCGAGAACGGTGACCTCGTCACCAGGCTTGAGGCTGAACATGTAGGACGAAGCGATACCCGGGCGGGCGTACAGGGCTTCACGAGGTGGAGCAGCAATGCGCACGTTGAGCATGATGATTCCACGCTCGCCGGGGTAGTTGGCCAGAGAGTATGTGCGCATTATCGTCCGGGTACAGGTCGAGACATGGTGCCGGAGTTCTCGTTTGTCCCATTCGCCCCGATGCTTTTCGTCGATGTCGAAGTCCCGATAGCGGACGGTGTGGGGCGGGCACTCGACCTGAACATAACTTCCGGCACGAAACTCCAACTCTTCGTTGTCGGGAAGATCGAGTACGATCTCCTTGATGAAGGTGGCCACATTGCGGCTGGACCGCACCTTGCAACGCAACTTCTTTGCCCTGAACACCTCGGGCGGCAGCTCGATCTCAATATTCTGATCGACTTTCACCTGACACGACAGGCGCATCCCCTCCTTGATATGATCACTGGTGATATGCGCCTGCTCGCCAGGCGTTGTTTCGCCCCCGCCTTGCAGCACCTTGACTCTGCACAAACCGCAGAAACCATGCCCGCCGCAGGCAGAGGGAATGGCAATGCCTTGCGCGGACAGCGTCTCAAACAGAGATCCACCCCCGGCCACATCGAAGCTGTAATGGGGATGACCGGCTATCTCAATTCTAACTTTGTCGTTTTTCATTATCGAATCTTGAACCCGAGCCTGTTAAGGGGCGGTTACCTCAGCGGCCTGTTCGAAGACGGCCAGGTTTGCGGCAAGGGCTTTTGCTGGCAATGCATCGCGCAGGGCCTGCTCGACTATTTGAGCGCTCACACCTCCGATGACACCCGTCGCCGCCAGCCGTCCCAGAAGAGCCACGTTCTGCATCCTCGGATCATCGATGTCGGCGAGTTGAACGCGCTCCACCTTGCCGCCCCTGGTCTTCACCGTTTCTTCCAGCGCGTCCGCCTCGGGGTAGCTCGTCTTTCCCATCCGAACGTGGATGGGTTGATAGATTGTGTCGTAGTAGATCACGGTGCCGCTCTTTGCGAGCATGGCGTCGGCGGCCCGGAGGGCTTCGAGGCGCTCGAGGGCGATCACCAGATCGGCGCTCCCACCGGGCACCCGAGGGGTCCGCACCCCATCCCCCAGCCGCAGGTGGGAGACGACGATCCCTCCGCGCTGAGCCAGCCCGTGGGTGTCGCACCCCATGATCTTGTGACCGGCGTCGAGGCACGCCCGAGACAGTACCTCCGAGAGCATGCCGATGCCCTGGCCCCCTACTCCGCACATGTAAATGTTGAACGAACTCATTTGTCACCTCCGGGCTTTGGACGCCACAGTGCCTCTACCGGGCAGGTCTGCAGGCACGAACCATCTCCAATGCAAAGCTCCTCGCTGACCGTCACCGAGCCGTCCTCGTTTTTCTGGAACGACGGGCATCCGAATTCGGCGACGCACTCATAAATTCGCTCGCACCTCTCCTGGTCGACCCGCACGTTCGGCATCTTCAAGTCCGGCATATCCTTGCGCTGCTTGCGCGTGAACTTGAGCATGCACGGGTGCCGCGCGATCACCATGGCGAACCCCTTGTGGGCGTTGGCGTCCCTGATGTGCTGTGTGAGCGTCGCCTGTTCGTAGGTGTCCACTTCTCTGATGAACTTCACCCCGAGGGCCTCCAGCAATGGGACGAAGGGGAGCTTGTCCCCGACCTCGCCGGACCCGAACCG
>JAUVAN010000030.1 GCA_030591725.1 Deltaproteobacteria bacterium | reverse complement strand
ACCATCACTTCCCTTTTTCAATGGCTTAATTGACTTGAAAGAACTAAAATTCAAATCCAATCAGTACTTTGTTTAACAAAAAAGAAGACTAAAATGAGCGAAAGTATGAAAATCATCCTCGTTTCTGCGCTTGCCGCCATCCTGGTGCTTGGATGTGTCGACGACGACGACGACATCGACGGCGGCACCACGGACACCGACACTGACACCGACACTGATATCGACGTTGATACCGACAGCGACACCGACAGCGACTCGGATACCAATCTCGCCGGTGACTACTGGGACGACGGGTACTGCGGCAACTACGGCAATGGCGTTCCAGCTTCCATGGACTGCAACGGCGTTCCCGAAATGAAACCCGGATGCTGCGATGCGGACGGCAAGGCCCTGTGGTGCGAGGGTAACCTGTTGTGGTGCATCGACTGCGCGGGCAACGGAATGATCTGCACATGGTTCGCCGAGAGTGATTGGTATGAATGCCTTGTCGACGAGACCGAACCCATGGAGGACCCTTCCGGCACCGCTCCCTACTACTGCGACGGAACACCGTTGCACGAACCTGACGCCGGAGCCGATGCCGGTGACGCCGGCTAGGGCAGGTTTTTTCAACTTTTAAATTCATTTTAGAATATTTGACATGGGGTTTTCGTTGTTGTAATGGATGCCATCACTGGCAAATGAAAAACATTTTTCAACGCAGAGATAAATTTGTGTATAATAAGCCATACTGAATTTACCTTTGCAAAAAGGAACCAAGGAGGAAAAGGATTATGCGTAATTATTTAGTTTGGATGCTTGCACTACTTTTGACCGGTTTTGTTGTCGGCTGTGGCGACGACGATGACGATGATGCAGATGCCAGCACCACCGACACCGACGCCGACACCGACGGCGACACCGACACCGACAGCGACACCGACACCGACAGCGACACCGACACCGATGTCGTGTGCGAAGCACCCACCGGTATCGAAGGATGGGGCGGCCCCTGCCACACCAACGCCGACTGCCCCTCCAACACTGATTGCGTCATCATGGACAGCGTAGATGCCACACAGGGCTTCTGCTCTCCCGAATGTTGCAACTTCAGCACGGCAGACACCGATTACTGCACCGACGTGGCCACCGGCCAGGAAGGTTGCAGCATCGGCATGACCTCGGACGAGGGAATCACTTTCGAGCCTCCGTTCCACTGCATGATTTCCTGCAACACCACAGCTGACTGCCCGACCGGAACCGATTGTGTAGAGTCCGGTGGTGGCGGAACGATCTGTTACGGCTATGCCGAGGTAGTAGTTGACGCCGGCCCCGACGGCAGCTAGATTTTCCGAGTTAGAGCAACTTGCCTGTTGACGTAAAAGTCAATTCAATTTTTCAATTCAAGAAGGAGAAATAAAATGCGTATCTATTATTTCATTCTAAGCATCCTGATTTCAGGGTTCTTGCTTGCGGCTCTCGGGTTCGCCTGCACCGGCGGAGACGTCAGCGGCAGCGATTCGGATTCGGACGGCGATTCGGATTCGGACGGTGATTCAGATTCGGACGGCGATTCAGATTCGGACAGTGATTCAGATTCGGATAGCGATTCGGACACCGACTCGGACACCGACTCGGACACCGACTCGGACACCGACGTGTGCACCGCTCCCGGAGGCGTCACCTCATGGGGCGGCCCCTGCCACAACAACGCCGACTGCCCGACCAACACCGAGTGCATCCTTATGACCAGCGTAGATGACACACAGGGCTACTGCGCTCCCGAGTGTTGCGACTTCGAACAACCGGACTCCACCTACTGTCCGGACCAGGGCACTGGCGAAGAGGGTTGCCTGATCGGTATGACTTCGGACGAGGGCGTCACCTGGGAGCCCCCGTACCACTGCCTGATCACCTGCACCACCGTGGCTGACTGCCCGACCGGAACCGATTGCGTCACTGCGGGCGCCGGAAGTATCTGCTACGGCTACGCATCCTAGAAACCCCGGTTCTCTTTCGTCTGTCAAAACTTCCAGATCAAATTAGTTTCCCCTTCAACGATAAAATCGTCTAAAATTAATATGTAAAGAAGGAGAAATACCATGCGCGTTTATTGTCTCGTTCTGAGTGTTCTGGTTTCGGGGTTCTTGCTTGCGGCCATCGGGTTCTCCTGTGCCCCCGCAGACGTTGACGTCGGCAAATCCGACTCGGACAGCGACTCGGACACCGACACCGACAGCGATTCCGATAGCGATAGCGATTCCGACAGCGACTCGGACTCCGATTCAGATACTGACAGCGACACTGACTCCGATACGGACACGGACACGGACACCGACACGGACACCGATACCGACACGGACCCTGCATGGGGTGGTCCCTGCCATACCGTCGCCGACTGCCCGATCAATACTGATTGTATAATTATCGATTCTTTAGATGCCACACAGGGGTTCTGCTCTCCGGAGTGTAACGACTTCGAGCAACCGGACGTCGCAATCTGCACCGATGTAGCCACCGGCACGGAGGGTTGCCTTATCGGCATGACTTCCGATGGAGGAACCACCTGGGAGCCCCCGTACCATTGCTTGATTTCCTGCACCACCGTGGCTGACTGCCCGACCGGAACCGATTGTCTGGATACCGGCACCGGCGGACTTATCTGTTACGGCTACGTATAGTAGAAACACCGACCCCTCCGCCTGCCGGGGTTTCCGGATCAAATCAGTTTCCCCCTCGACAAAAAAGTCGTCTAAAATTCATATCTCAAGGAGGGGAAATACCATGCGTGTCTATTGTCTCAATCTGAGTGTCCTGGTTTCAGGGTTCATGCTGGCGGCCATCGGATTCGCCTGTATCGCTGAAGACATTGTCATCGACTCGGACGACGATTCGGATTCGGCGAGCGATACCGGCTCGGACAGCGATTCGGACACCGACTCCGATTCGGACAGTGACACTGACACCGACACGGACACCGACACGGATACCAGCGAGTGCACCGCACCGACGGGCATTACCGGATGGGGCGGCCCCTGCCATGGTAACGCCGACTGCCCGACCAACACTGAATGCATGATTCTCGCCGGTATGGATGACACACAGGGGTTCTGCTCTCCTCTGTGCTGCATCTTCAGCACAGCAGACACCGATTACTGCACCGATGTGACCAGCGGCCAGGAGGGTTGCTACATCGGGCAGACTTCCGACGGTGGAATCACCTACGATCCCCCGTTCCACTGCATGATTTCCTGCAACACACCGGCAGACTGCCCGACTGGAACCGATTGTGTAGATACCGGCAACGGCGGACTTATCTGTTACGGCTACGTATAGCCTGCTGAAACGGGCTCTCAGTCGTGCGTCGACTCGTGCCAGAGTCCGGATCCCTGGACCATTCGAAGGGAACGAGACGCCCGATAGGGCTTGTGCGTGTCCGCCTTTGGCGCGTCCTTCACATTCTTGATCTCCGATGGATTCGAGATGCCCTTGTGCACGAACTGCGTGGTCGGCGGGTACTTGTCCACGGACTGGAATCGGTAGCCGACCTTGTCACGCTCGATTACCTTGTAGCGGTGGACTGTGTAGCCTGGAACACCCAACTGGGTGATGATCTCTTCTCCCCGCTTCAGCTTTGAATCTTCGATCACGCGTACGGGGAACGGCCGCGTTCCGATGATCTTTCTCAGCAAGGTGACGGTGAAAGGACGCTCTATTGCCCGTATCTCCGCCCGGGCCTTGCCGTCATCCACTGTGAAGTGAATCACCACGGGATACTCGAATGGGTTCCTGATCTTCAGGTCCAGGTCGGGATAGCTCACCGTGGCGTCGAGCCCGAGCTTGATGTAGGAGCTGGGTCTCGAGTGGGGTTGCCTGTCCTCGATGATCAGGCCGGCGAAAAACGACGCGGCGTACAAAGTGGAGGCAACCTGACACGTGCCGCCGCCCATCCCCTCGACGATAGCTCCGCCGGCAATGACCGGGGCATACCTGAAGCCTCTGGCCTCCGAACGATCCCCGAGGGTGTCGTTGAAAGACAACCTTCGGCCCGGCAGGATAACCTGACCATCGAGGAGAGACGCCCCGAGTCCTACATTGTGGGTTCGATCCTGGTCCTTGCGCATTCGCGAGTAAGGCGTCTCGTAGAAACCCGCCACCTCGCTCACGTCAATCCCCTCCAGGTCCGTTTTTCTCACCGTCGCCGGTACTTTTGCAACCACCATCTCCACCAGGTTGCCTCCCCTGCTCAGGGCCTCGTCCAGACGCGCCAGGGTAGCGTACACATCGAGCGCACGGCCATCCTTCTCGACGGCCACTTTCTTTGCCGCAAAATCGAAACGGGCGTTGACCGGCGCTCGATCGACAATGTCCTTCAGCAACACCAAAGACTCCACTGCCGCGCCGGAAACCAGTGACGCCGGAAGCTCCAGGCTCGGACCCTCCAGACCATCCGACTCCTCGCGAAAGTAACGCACCGCAGGGCTGTCCTTCTGATCCATCTGAACAAGGATCCGCTCCAGGGAACCCATGTCCACCCGCGCGCCCAGGGCCGCCCATCTGGTCGTATGAGTGAGGTCGGGTCCCGTCAGCACCACCTCTCTTTGCATATGCTCGCGGGCGAGCCTGACCAATTCCTCCGGGCGCGGATCTCCTGTCTTCAATGTAAGGCCGCTCACGGTTATCGTGTCCACGGGCTCGGCCGGTACGTTCCAGGGCTCCGTCCAGAGAAGCGCTGCGCCCGCTCCGAACAGTGCGAGCAGGATCATGAACATACTGTCTTCGAAAAAGGCGAACCAACTCTTATGGGAGTGCTTTTGCAAAAACCCCCACGGCGCGAAAAACCATTTGTAGATGCTTTCTAATGCGTTCTTCATATGCTGCAAAATTGCTAGCCGCCCGATCCCCTTCTTGTCAAGAACAGCACACAAGGCATAATCAGGAAAGGAGTTCTTCAAAATGATGCGACCCGTAGTATCACTGTTCGTTCTTCTCGCTCTGAGCACCGGTTGCGGTAACGGTCGCCCACTCTCCGACGATATCGATGAAAAACGAGACACCGTGCATGAGAGCGCCACGCCGCATCAACCTTCAATCGCCAAGCCGGTCTCCTGCCCCGTATGCGATCTCCGATTTGACTCGAGCGAGGCGGTGGAACGCCTGCAACACGGGGGAAAGACCTACTACTTCTTGCTGAAAGATCATGCGGCCGCCTTTTCGGAAGATCCCGCACGCTATGTGAAGATCAAGTAGAGATCTCTTTCATCAATTTTCCAGTCGGGATACACTTATCAACAGTAGCGTCCATCTTTGATGAAAAGGAACTACCTGATGAAATGCTCTCAGATCCCTCCCCTTTTATTGGCGTCAACAATGTCCATCTTCATTTTTATCGGCTCGGGTTGCTCGGAACTCGACGCCGAACACGAAGGTATTTCCAACAGCGAACCCAGAGGAACGGGCATCGTGGGGGGGACTGCCACGGGCTATACCTCGTACCAGGGAGCCGTGGCGGTAATGACCTCCAGCGGCCTGTGCACCGGTACGTTGATCGATCCGGAAATAGTTTTGACTGCGGCCCACTGTGTCGATGGTTCCATCACCGCCGGCGACATTGATATCGCCGGGGGCGCGGACGTCTACGGATCGAGTTACCAGTTCATCTCCGGAGTTTCGGACCTCGAGATCCACCTGGGCTGGACGGGAGACACCGCCGACGGCAGCGATCTGGCGGTTCTTCACCTGGACACCACGGTCACAAGCATCACTCCATACTACATAAGAGGAGTTCCATACCCTTCGGCCTCGGACTCCGGCATCATCGTGGGCTACGGAATAACTTCATTTGGAGGTAGCGACAGCGGCATCCACCGGATGGGCAACACCACCCTCCTCAACGTGTGGAGCGACTACATCGAGTTCGGCGGAGCCAGCGGGACATGCATGGGTGACTCGGGCGGCCCGTTGTTCACAACCCAGTTCGGAGACGAGGTGCTCACCGCCGTCGCATCCTTCGTGTCCAACGCTTCCGGAGAGGAATGCGATGCCACGTACGGAAGCTTCAATACCAATCTGCTCTACTATCGCGCCTGGCTCGAAGAGACAGTACACGACATGACCGGGCATTACGTGGGACAGACGAGCCCCTCCCCGACGGACTGCCCCTGGAACTCGGGCTGGCCGTGCGCGTGCGCCGGAGTCGACTACTGCGACGACGGAGCGGAGTGCAGACATATTATCGGCCTGGGTGATCCCGACGTCGGGTACTGCGCGCAGCAATGCACCACGCTTGGAAACCAGTGCCCCGACACAGCATGGCCGGTGGAAGAGCTGTGCACCCTCTCCTCCTATCAAACCGCCGGCGTCCTCCTTTGCTCGACCATTTGCTACCTGGACGAACAATGTCCTACTTATCAAACCTGCGAGGAATACGCGTCCATCCCACTCTGTTACCCGGACGGCAGCGGAAATCCCGATATTGATATTGACATAGACACTGATACAGACACCGACTCTGACTCCGACACGGACACCGACTCTGATACGGACACCGACTCTGATTCCGACACGGACACCGACTCTGATACGGACACCAACACCGATACCTCTACCTCTACCGACACCGGCGCCCCGTTGTCGCCCCTGCAGTCAGAAACAACCTCGTGCGATCATTCAATAAGTGCATACTCCACCAAACACTACCTCATTTCTGTCTTGTCCAGCCTGCTCTGACTTGTTAAACTGCTTCCCTTGCAATCGAGATTTTGCCTGCCAAACCAGCCAACGGAAGGGGAACCAAGCAATGGGAAAAGAAAACCTGACGGAAGAACAACTCATCGCAAAAGCAGAAAAACCATCGGCGGACGCCATGGAACTGCACCCTTTCTACAAGGGCAAAATCGAAATTGTGCCCAAGTGCTGCATCCGGAACATGGATGATTTCGCCATCTGGTACACCCCGGGAGTGGCCGCACCGTGCAAGGATATCCACAAAAACCCGGAGAGGGTTCTGGAGCATACCTCCAAGGGCAACCTGATCGCGGTCGTCTCCGATGGTACGCGCGTCCTGGGGCTCGGAAATATCGGGCCCGCCGCCGGGCTTCCGGTCATGGAAGGAAAGTCCATTCTCTTCAAGTACCTCGGCGGCGTCGACGCGGTTCCTCTTTGCATCGACACCGAGGGTGCAGATGAGATAATCAAATTCGTCAAGCAGATCCAGCCGACCTTCGGAGGGATCAACCTGGAAGACATCGAGAAACCCAAGTGCTTCGAGGTCCTCGACACCCTGAGAGAAGAAGCCGATATCCCGGTCTGGCACGACGATCAACAGGGGACGGCGGCGGTAACGCTGGCCGGCCTCATCAACGCCGTCAAGATAGTCGGCAAACCCCTCGACAAGGTAAAAATAGGGATGCTCGGCGTCGGCGCGTCCAACCAGCGCATCGCAATCATGCTCGCAAAGGCCGGCGTCGATCCCACCCTCACCTTCATGTGCGACTCCCGAGGGGTCCTCGTCAAGGGACGAGAAGACCTCGTGAACGACAAGTACAAGGCGTATCTCGCCGACATCACAAACGGCGAGAAGCGCTCCGGCGGACCCGAGGTGGCGTTCGAGGGCACCGACGTGATGATCGCTCTGTCCCAGCCCGGTCCAAACACGGTCAAGCCCGAGTGGATCAAGTCCATGAACAAGGACTCCATCGTATTCACGTGCGCCAACCCCATCCCCGAGATCTGGCCGTGGGAAGCCAAAAAAGCCGGCGCTCGAATTGTGGCGACCGGCCGCAGCGACTTCGACAACCAGGTGAACAACTCCCTCGGGTTCCCCGGCATCTTCCGCGGCACCCTCGACGTGATGGCCACCACCATCACCGACGAGATGTGCATCGCCGCAGCGCGCGAGCTGGCCACGGTGGCCGAGGAAATCGGGCTTCGCGACGACTTCCTCATTCCCACAATGGACGAGTGGACAGTGTTCCCCAGGGAGGCCGTCGCCGTCGGTCAGAAGGCCATCGAGCAGGGCGTCGCTCAGCGCAAGCTCACCCCGGAGCAGGCGCTGGAAACCGCAGAAACTATCATCAAGCGCGCCCGCGCCGAGATGGATATGCGACAGGAAAAAGGCTTCATCAGAATGCCGTAAAAGCGGGTTTCCATCTTCTTCCCCTTCCCCTATCTCAGGGGAAGGCCGGGATGGGGTTTATACTGGCCCCGCCCTACCCCTGAGCCGATAACCTCAAAATCTCCAGAAGCATGGTAAGCGCCGAATTCATATCCGCGACAGAAATGGACTCGTCCGTGGAGTGCTCGTCCTTGGCGCCAATCCCCACGACCGCCATCTCGATGCCCTGGTTGTTGTATATCGACGCATCGGTGAACCCGGTGATGAAGATGCACTTTGCGTCGATCCCGATCGTGGCCAGGGCCTTTTTGGAGATCTCGACCGACCAGGAGTCCTCGGGGATATCCACGGCCTTGCACAGGTTCTCCGATTTGATCTCCACCTTCGCGCCCACCGATTCCACCTGCTCGGCGATGATCTTGCGCATCTCCACGTCGAGAGCGACCGCCTTCTCGTGAACGGAGCTCCTGCACTCGGCCATGAATTTGCACCTGTCCGGCACGCCGTTCCTGATCATGCCGCCCTCGATGATTCCCACGTTGGCGGTGGAGTTCTCGTCGAGCCTGCCGAGGCGCAGGGCGGCTATGGCCTTTGATGCGGCCAGGATAGCGCTGATCCCCTTCTCGGGCTCCATCCCGGCGTGAGCGGCCTTCCCGGTTATCTCCACATCGATCGCGAAGTATGTCGGCCCACCGATCACGATGGTCTCCAGGGTGTCGTTGTCCATGAGAAAGCCACGCGTGGCCTTCAGTCTGGTGAAGTCCATGTTCTTGACACCGAGGAGCCCCACCTCCTCCTGGCGGCTCACGGCAAACTCGACCGGGGGCATGATCTCCGCTGTGCGCATGGCCTCCAGCACCTCGGCTATTCCGGCCTTGTCGTCGGCGCCCAGGATGGTGTCGCCCTTCGAGCGAATGACTCCGTCCTCAAGAACCGGCTCGATGCCCACGCCGGGCTTCACAGTATCCGCATGGCACGACAGCAGGATCGGCGCGGCTCCATCGCATCCTCTGGCGGGGAATCGACCGAGCAGGTTGCCGTAATCGTCCAACTCCGCCTCTCCCCCGGCATCGGGAATTGCCTTCAGAAGATACTCCATCATCGCAGCCTCCTCGCCGGACTCGGAATCGATCTTCACCATCTCCATGAACTGATTCACCATGCGATCGGACATCGGAAACCCTCCTTCATAATTGTTCGTCGAAGTGTTGGACCCTACCACACCGGCCGATAATCGGCGTAAAATGTGTCTGGCACCACTGTACCTAAAAATGTGTCTGACCCCACTGTAAAGCGTATAGTCGAAACGGCATGAACTGGTACGTGTACATAGTCGAGTGCGCCGACGGGACGTTTTATACGGGTATCACCACAGACCTGGAGAGGCGGATCTTGGAGCACAACAGCGGAAAAGGAGCCCGGTACACGTCGGGGCGCGGTCCCGTTCGGCTCGTCTATTCAGAACCCGCCGAAAACCGGAGTGAGGCCGGCGTGCGGGAAGCTCACATCAAGAAGCTGAAACGAGCGGACAAGATCCTGATGATCGATTGTCACAGCATTTCTACGATTAATAGCAGCAAGTGACATATTGTCTCATCTGAGATCCCCTCACGACCGGATACCGTCCGCTTCTCTCACCTGACCCCGCCCACATCCAATCTCCTAACAACCTGATATGTTTACCTTAACACACCAGCATTGCACGCTCTGGAGGCATGGGGCGAACAGTTGGCACCAGCCTTGCGATAGAACCGGGCATGGACACGCACACAATACAGCAAGAGAAAACAAGCGCCCGGTTCGAATCCTCACTTCACTCGGAATTTCCCGCCCTGCGCCGCATGGCCGGTTGGCTCACCGGGGATGAGCACAGGGCCGAGGATCTACTCCAGGATACCCTTGTTCTCGCCCTGCGTTTCAGGGGCAACTTTCAGGAGGGCACAAACATGCGAGCGTGGCTCTCTCGGGTGATGCGGAACCGCCACATCAGCATGATGAGACGAAAGAAACTGGAGCGACGCATCATGGAGACAGAGGGTCGTTACTCGCTGACTTACTGGTCCGTGGGAGCAATGGGCAGGCGCACCACCAGTGATGGCGGCAACGTCCACGCAGACGACGGGTTCTGCGATCAGGTGGTCGCGGCAATGGACGAACTGCGCCCCGAGTTTCGCGAGGTGGTGATGCTCTGCGACGTGGAAGAAATGTCTTATGCCGATGCCGCTTTGCGGATGGAATGCCCTGTAGGCACGATCATGTCTCGTCTCCATCGGGGACGCCGCGCTCTGCGAACAAAGCTCGGTTCCAGACGTCACGTTGAGCAAGCTGCTTGATTGACTATGCCTGAACCCCATCCCGGCCTTCCCCTGCGAGGGGAAGGGGAAGTTGATGGAGGCCAGCTTTAAGTTGGACAGTAGCGAGCGCGAGACCGATCATTCTCCCATACGTCACAGCATTTGACACGGACCCCAGGCACCGAGAGTTGCGCCTGTACACGTTCGCAAATGGTCCTGGCCAGGTTTTCCGAGGACGGGTTGATCTCCGTGAACGGCTCCACATCGTTCAGGTGGCGATGATCATAGGGTTCGATGGCGGCCTCAATCATGCTATCCAGATCGTGGAAATCGAGGGCCATACCGGCGTCATCGAGATCCTGCGCCTCGAGATGAACACGCACTCTCCAGTTATGGCCATGAAGGCGCTCGCACCTTCCCTTGTATCCCCTCAACTGGTGTGACGCTGAAAAAACCAGCTCTCTGAAAATCTCGAACATCTCTGAAATCACCTCTGTCTGAAACTTCGCGGGTACTGTTATTGACGCGACTGCGAGCAATGTCAATCCAGTACCATTTTCGTCTACCTGATGTTAACATGGCGAAGATGAAAACGACGATCTCGAACGGTTCAACTCAATCGCGCATACCTGGCGTTGGCATCCTGCTATCGTGCGCCGTCTTGCTCTTCTGCCACGCGGCCATTGCCGAGGCCCCGACGGGAATCGTCAAGGTCACCTCCAGTCCCGTGGGTGCAACCGTCAAGATCGCCGGCGTGACGGTGGGAAAAACCCCCGCGCTTCTGGAATTGCCCCGAGGGAAACACAAGATCGTGATCTCGAGCCGCGGATACAAACCCGCCTCGAAACGCGTTCTAGTCAAGGAGGACAAGATCCTCCACGCTCACGTTAACCTTGTCGCCACCCACCCCTCAAAGAAAAAGGCGGAAAGCACGGACATCCTCGTTCGCAAACTCGATGAAAGCACAGAGTCCGGCACTGTCACCATAGCTACAACCCCGCCGGGCCTGACGGTTTTCATGAACGACTACCTTGTGCCGCAGCCGACCCCGGTGCTTTTTGACGTGCGCGCCGGAATATACGAAATGACTATTGAAGATAATGACGAGGTGGTGCTCAGGAAAACCCTGTTCGTCCAGCCCGGACAAACTCTCTCTCTCGAATTGAATATCAAAAAGGTCAGGAGAATCGACTACGACGACCCCTGGAAGTAGTAGGCATCAACCAGAAAAATGTTGTTCTTTTACGGTTGATTGGGCAGTTGCATCACTGGTAAACTCCGTGCCGATTTTCTTGTTTCACTGAACGCTAGCGATGGAGAAACGTATACATAGTTAGAAACGGCAAGAATCGGCCCGGCGCCGAAGGAGGATGATCTCGTGAAAGATCCCGATAGCAGCAGCGACGTCAAGAACGAAGAAAACGCAGAAGACATGTCCCTTGCCGATCTGCTCGGCGGGGGAGACGACTCCTCTCCTGATGAGCCCAAACGAGTTGACCACCGAGCCGACGAGCCCGACTCCGGCATGGTCAACCTGGCCAAGATGGTGGCCGGCTCCTCCGTGGATGTTGCGAGAACACCATCGATAATGCCTCCACCCATGGAGGCCGACGCTTCGGGCAGGGATCCCTCCGGTGTCGTTCAGACCCAGACGGGAATTCAGGCGCCGGCACAGACCGAGAAGAAGAGTCAGGGGCCGCTCTTTGCCCTCATCGCGGTTGCCCTCATCGCTGTCGTGGCCATCGGATACTTCGCAACCAGGAACGGCGATGATGACATCGAAGCGGAACGCAAGGCCAACCAAGATGCAATAATGGCCCAGATGATGGCCGACGCGAAGGCGGCGATCGAAGCGGAGCGCAAGGCCAACCAGGATGCAATGGCCCAGATGATGGCCAAGCTCGCGGAGATGGACAAGGGTTCCGCCGACGAGACCGCAGCCGCAGAAATGGCCGCTCTGAAGGCCGAACTTGAGGCCGCGAAAAAGAAGGACGAGGATCTCGCGGCCAAGGAAGAAGAAGCGGCCTCAAAGGCGAAAAAGGACAAGCCCAAGAAGACGACCACCAAGCCCAAGAAGGTCGACACCACCCCGAAGGTTGTAACCCCCAAGAAGAAAGTCGTGAAGAAGACGCCAACCAAGAAGGGCGGCACTTCGGAACTCGATTCACTGCTGAGCGGCCCCAAGAAGGACAAGGGAAAGCCAAAGTCCGCACCGGCTGCCGACGTGGCAAAGAAACCCACCAAGACCGAGGTCAAGAAGGCCAGGGGCCCGGTTCAGGTTCGCGCTCAGAAGAGTTGCGCCAAGTACTCCACCGGCACTGTCCAGGTTCAGGTCGTAGTTAAAGGCAGCAACGGCAGGGTCAAGTCGGCCAGCCCCAAGGGCGCATTCGCCGGAAACCAGGCCGGGAAGTGCGTGGCCATGATGGCGCGTTCTGCCAAGTTCCCGAAGTTCTCGGACTCCACGTTCAGCTTCACTTACCCGATCATTCTCAAATAGTTCTACGACTCTCGCCGAAACAGGAATGAGTGCAATGAAGAAACCCTCACCAGGAATGTCCGCCGCGTTTATCGTTATCTCCCTTGCGATAGCGTTCGTGCTCCAGCCCGCCACCGGGCGCGGCGCGGCGAACGCCGACGTCGACCTGAAGGCGAACTTCGACCCGGCGTCCGTTCGAACAGGCGAGATAACAACTATCTCGGTCGAGGCCGGGATACCGAGCGGATATCACCTGTACTCCATGACTGCGATCCCTGACGGCCCCCTGAGGATGCAGCTGGCGATCGACGATGCGGCGCTGGAAACCGCCGGAGAGTGGTACGCCCCAAAACCGTCCGTGGAATACGACAAGGGGTTCGAGAAATACGTGGAGTTCTATGCGGGCGCCGTGACCCACAAACGAACATTCAAGGTTGTCGGCATTCCAGGCAGTGACGTCATCAAGCTTAAATTCAGGGGACAGATCTGCAACGAAGACCATTGCATCCCGTTGAGGGAAATCATCGAGGCCAAACTTTCGCACGTCAAGGGCGATGCCCGAGCCGACCACACAGGGATACCCCAGCTTACGGGTGAGATCTTCAACGAAAACAGGTCGGTCCCCGGCGAGGCGGACGCCGATGCTGAATCACCCCGTGACAGGGGATTGCTCGCTTTCCTCATCATCGCATTCCTGGCGGGGCTCGGCGCGCTCGTGACGCCGTGCGTATTCCCCATGATCCCGATCACCGTGAGCTTCTTCTCCAAGTTCGCAAAAGTATCCATGCGGCGCTCGGTATCGATGGCTTCCATCTACGCCCTTGCCATGATCATCATGTTCACTCTCGTCGGAGTGATCATGTCCGCGATTTTCGGCGCGGACAGCATGCAGAACATCGCCTCGCATCCCGCGTTCAACATGTTCCTCGCCCTTCTGTTAATTGTTTTCGCGTTCAACCTCTTCGGGCTTTTCGAGATCCAGATGCCCAACTGGCTCATCTCCCGCTCCGCGCAAAAAGAACAGGAACTCTCTGGTGGCGACGGCTCTTTTCGGAGTCAGGCGGCGGGCGTCTTCTTCATGGCGGTCACATTCACGCTGGTATCGTTCACATGTACCGTGGCGTTCATCGGCGGCATTCTCGCAATGGCCTCACAGGGCGAGTGGTTCTACCCGATCGTCGGGATGCTCGCCTTCTCCGTCGCTTTTGCCCTTCCCTTCTTCTTCCTGGCGGTCTTCCCCTCCTGGGCGGAAAAACTGAAAGGCAAGGGCGGCGACTGGATGGTCGCAGTGAAGGTGGTTCTCGGCTTCGTGGAACTCGCGGGCGCTTTCAAGTTCCTCTCCAACCTGGACCTCTATTACGAGTGGTCATTCATTACCCGTCCCCTGGTGCTAACGTTGTGGACTGCACTGTTCGGGCTCGCCGGGCTTTATCTGTTGCGCGTTTTCGCGCTCCCTCACAACGATCAAGAAGCCAGGAACATCGGCCCCATCAGAATGTTCTTCGCTCTCCTCCTCCTGGCGCTTGCGGCGTATTCATTCACCGGGATCAGCCACAACAAGCCGATGGGGGGATGGATCGACAGCTGGCTCCCTCCCGCTCCCTACCCCGGCGAAATGGATGATGCCGGCTCGGGCGAGGATTCCGGCCATCTGTCCTGGATCAAGGATGATATCAAGAAGGGTTTCGAGGTCGCCAAGAAGGAGAACAAACCACTCTTCATCGACTTCACCGGGCTGAGCTGTACCAACTGCCGGCTGATGGAAGCCAATATGTTCCCTCGGGCGAAGGTTCGCTCGAGACTCGAAAAGATGGTGAGAGTGCAGGCCTTCACGGATGGACCGAAAGACATACACGGAGAGCAACGCCAGTATCAGATCGATCGTTTCAACGACGTGGCGTTACCCTACTACGTGATCATCGACCCTCACACGGATACCGTCCTCGCAAAACATCCTGACATGAGCAAGGACGTCGACAAGTACGTGGCCTTCCTCGATAAGGGCATGGCGGCGTTCGAGATCGTCAAGCCGGCGAGGGACGAGCCCGACACCTCCAGTCTCCAGAAGGCCGGCGCATCATCCCATGACGGAGGCGCCGCGAACGAGGTCGACGCCGGGACCGCCAAACACGACAAGGCACCACTGGAGATCGTAGCGACGGGCAAGCCTGTCGACTTTGAATTCCCGGACTTCAAGACCGGCAAGAAAGTCAAGCTGTCGAGCCTCCGAGGGAAGTGGGTGCTCGTAAACTTGTGGGCTTCCTGGTGCAAACCCTGCAGAAAAGAGCTCAAGAACGATTTCCCGCCGGCACTGGCGACGGCCCCGCATATCAAGCTGTTGACCATCGCCTTCGAAGACGAGGACACGGTGCAATCGGCCCGCAAGTTCGCGGACGAGGCAAATCTATGGAGGCACATCGCCTTGCTGGGCCCGGACGACGTAGAGGAAGCCGGGTTCCCCGAGGCTTTCGAGGCCACCAACGCCCTTCCCATCAGTTACCTCATTCACCCCAGGGGGCACATCGCGTGGTCGGCCAGGGGATCGGTGCACAAGGAAATGCTCATCGATCTCTTCTCCAGGACCAAAACCGAGTAAGATATCGACGGTTTTTGAGCCCTTTTTGCCGTGCATAGTCTCCAAATAGTTAATGAATCCGAAACCGGTGTTGAAGTCGTATCGACACTATGTTGTAAAGATTGACAGTCAACTTTGAGGTAAACGAGAGGAAGATCACAGAATGAACAATCTGTTTTGCTCCTGGATTTTTGTGCTTACCGCCGCAATTGTCACACTCTCTCCCACCGCGCAGGCAATGGGTCCTCCTCTCTGGGCCCCGGGGCCCCAGGCTGCGAGCGAACAGATCAAGATACCCGATTCCAAGAAATGGACCGTGGAACAAGCAGTCGTCAACCTGCGATCATCCGACAAGGGCACCCGAATGGCCGCCCTTCGCCGCATGTCGAGCGAGCCCGGAGAGAACATTCGCAAATGGATCACCGAGGCGGCGCAATACGACCCGGAATCACGCATCAGGTTCGAGGCGGTAAGAATACTGGCCAAGCGCAAGGAGCAGGCCAGCCTCCCGATACTCATGTACATCGGAGAGCACGACAAGGACGACAGGGTCCGAACAGCCGCCCGCACGGCAGCAGGTATGGGGCCAGCCCCTGCTCCCTCCGCCGCGCAACCCACGGCGACAACACCTCCTCCGGGCGAACAACCCACGGCGACAACACCTCCTCCGGGCGAACAACCCACGGCGACAACACCGGCAAAGCCCCAACCCGAGGAGCAGCCCAAACGCTATGACGCGGACGGCAACGAACTCCCCCCCGGATATCTCGACGGGGACGAGGGAACCGGCGCGCCCGCCTGGGGTGTGGCAACAGATGTAGAGTCGGTGGTCGATGAGGAGGTCGTGGAGAGAAAGCACTCTGGATTCATGCCCCAACTCGGCTATGACGGTCCCATGGGATCTCCCAGAACCACTCTCTCTCGCACACAGGCCGGCCTTCAGATCGGAGTAGGGAGCGGCTCCTTCTCCAATGACATCGACGCCACCGACAGGATCACCGAGGAGGACGCCGAGGGCGCCAACAAATTTAAAAACACTGACTTCTCCCTGATCCTCCAGGGAAGCTGGTCTCCCATCAGGTTCATCGAAATCGGTGCACAGGCGGAGGTGCTCACCATCGAATCGAGCAAGCACGATCAAACCTGGACGCGCTGGAACGACGACGATAACGAGTGGGAAGAGTGGGATGCCGATGACGTGAACAACGATGCGGGCTACAAGGGCGCGGCTCTCGGCTTTCTGGCCCTGGATCTCAAGAGCGTCTTCATTCAGACGGACATGATTCATCTGGGCGTTGCCTTCCGGCTCACATTTCCCACTCACACCGGCAACCGTTTCAAGGTCGGCATCGGCGCTCCCGATCTCTTCTTGCCGACCGCCCCGAATGCCCGCCGCGTAAATGAAACTCAGGATTCGTCCTCCTGGGGAATTGAACCGGGCGTGGTGGCCAGCTTCTCTCCCCTCGACGGGCTCACCGTTTTCGCCGATTTCACTTACCTGGCGGTCCTTCTCAAATACACTACACGTGAAGAATGGTCAGACGGGACCTGGACCACCGATGTCGCCGAGAGGTCCACAACAAACATGTTCCTCATCACGCACATCGGCGCTCAATATCGATTCCTCGACGACAACCTCGGCGTTCAGGTGGCGCTGTCACCGGCCTTCTACCTGGGAAAATCGACGGACGGCGGCCTTGCCGCGCTCGGCATCATCCCCGGCGTCTCGTACCGACTCCTCGACATGATCGATCTGGCGCTCACCCTGGACGTTCAGGCGGGCGGTGACGCCGCCAAACCTTTCCAGTGCACAGGTCTCACGTCCAACCCGGAGAGTCAGAGTACCCCCTCAACGGCATGCGGCGTGGGCCGCAGAGTCGGCTTTGCCCTCAGCGCCAGCTACGAATTTTAAAGCCGGCTGCCATCAACTTCCCCTTCCCCTCGCAGGGGAAGGCCGGGATGGGGTTAGTCGGAAATTTCCACGGCAATCGCGGTGATGTTGTCCTTGCCTCCGCGCTGGTTGGCGAGGTCTACCAGTGATTGGCATGCTTTCGGCAGATCGCCGTCAACAAAGAGAGGCGCGATCTCGTCTCGTTTCATGTAACCGTGGAGACCGTCGGAACAGATCATGAAACGATCTCCCACCTTCACCGAGATGATCTGGGTGTCCACCTGGACATAGTCCTTGTTGCCCACCGCCCGCGTGATGACGTTCTTGTGGGGAGAGCGCGCCGCCTCCTCGGGGGTGATCACTCCCTCCCTGATCTGCCAGTTGATGAGCGTGTGATCCTCGGTCAACTGAATGGCATCACCCTTGCGAATACAATAGATTCTGGTGTCTCCAACCTGAGCGGTGATCCCGTAAGCCCCCACCAGAAGCAGAACCGACACGGTGGTACCCATACCCTGGTAGTTCGGCTTCTGTTCTGCCATCCCGTAAACCATATAGGTCGCGGACTGCACGGCGCTCTCCAGGAGCCTGCAGATGGCGCGGGATGACTCCCTGGTCACCTGGTGCTCACGAAACGAATCGATGATATCCCTGCCGCGAACCACCATGTCATGCACGACCTCCACCGACTCACGCGCGGCAACCTCTCCGGCCGCGTGACCACCCATCCCATCGGCGACAATGTACAGCCCGAGCTCGTCGTCACAGATGAACGCGTCCTGGTTGACCTTCCGGCGCTTTCCTATGTCAGATTTCCCACACGAAACTAGACGCATTGTTACCCTTATTCTCCACAATCAACAGAAATCAGTCGACCCAATATAGAGCGCGAACGCCCTGGTAACAACAACTAGAATTATTTGTTTGGAAAACGGGCCGTGTTCAGAAGATATCGAAACCCGCAAAGTAGAAACCGATCTCACGGGACGCGGATTCGGGCGAGTCGGATCCGTGGACGGCGTTTTGCGTCATGTTCTTGCCGTAAAGAGCGCGAATCGTGCCCGCAGTTGCTTTTTCCGGATCGGTAGCGCCCATGATGGTCCTGGCTCGATCCACCGCATCCGCCCCTTCGAGTACGAGCGCGCACACGGGACCGGAGGTCATGAAATCCACGAGCCTGCCGAAGAAATCCTTGCCTTCGTGCTCCGCATAGAAGGACTCGACGGCTGCGCGCCCCGGACACGTCATCCGGAAGGCAGCTACTCGGAGGCCCTCATCCTCGAAACACTTGACGATTTCACCAATCTTGTTGTCCGCAACCGCGTTGGGTTTGATAACGCATAATGTTCGATCGGTCATCAGTCGTCCTCCTTGACGCTGTCTTCCAGCTCTTCCTCGGTCACCTCGAGATCTTCCTCATTTTCCACATCGCCTTCTTTGGCTGCGCCGGCGGCCGCAGAACCTTGCGAACCCGCTGTAGACTCCGAAGTGGCTCTGACAACCACCCTGGCCGGCGGCTGGACGCCGTACTCCTCCTTGAGCTTTCGAAGGAACCTGTCAATGAGCACGATCTCCACATAAGACGGCATCGCCTCTATCCTGATGCACGCTCGCACGTAGCGCTTGTCGTTTCTGACTACGGGTATCATCTCCATGGAAGCAGAGTACTTTTTCCCGGCGTCCGCGTACTCGAAGAGGAGATAACCGGCGTCCCTGTCCTTCTCGAGGACCCGGTAATTCTGATCCACTCTCAAGAATCGCACCGCACTGCGCCATATCTGACTGGAACGATAAGTGAGATCCCTGGTCGTCTTCGCCTCGACATTGGAAGTCGCCGTCATGACGAGCGCCGCCATGATGATCGAGATCGATAAATGTTTCATGATCGCCTCCATGTAGTCTTTTATACTACATGTAAGTGTTCTGGACAACTTTCTGTCTGTACGGTTTTATGCCGTGTCAAAATGAGTCTGGCACCATTGGAGGAAAAAAGATGACTGGCACCCTTTCCCCTGGGGCTAACATCGCGAAATAAAAGAAGAATAAAAGTGACTGGCACCGTTT
>JAUVAN010000312.1 GCA_030591725.1 Deltaproteobacteria bacterium | reverse complement strand
TGCGCCGCCTCACATCGGACTTCTCGTCCTTCGCCAGGTTGCCGGAGGTCAAGCCCGAGGTCATGAACCTGCAGGATTTCCTGGAGGAGTGTGAATCGTCCCTGCTCCATATTTCGGAGTTGGGAGACGTGGCAATGATCTGGGAAGTACCGTCCGAGCCGATCTCTGTGAGCATCGATCGCATGATGTTCAAGCGGGTGATCGACAACCTCACCAGAAACGCCGCCGAAGCGCTGGCCAACGCCGATGTACGCGAACCGCAGATCCGGATCCACGCCTCGAAGCGCGAGCAAACCAGGCGCCCGGAGGTAACGATCCGCGTCGAGGACAACGGTCCGGGGATCATGCCCGAGCATCATCCGTCCATTTTCGATCCGTATTTCACCACCAAGACCGAGGGCACGGGCCTCGGGCTGGCCATCTCCAAAAAGATAGTGCTCGAACATGGGGGGCGGATATGGATCGACGATACTTCAACAGGCGGCGCTACATTCGTGGTTGTTCTCCCCATGCACGATTGACGCCGACCGATATCGTGAATATCTGTTCTGCATGAGCAACCAGGACAACAAAAACGCTTCACCGCAAGCGACCCGTAAAAACGGCATCGCCTCCAGGATCGGCCTGGTTATCATCGCCGGGCTGGTAATCTACTTCGGCTCCATGATCTGGAGCAGCAGCCTCCTCGAGGACGGCTCCGATGCTCCACTGTGGACCTTGCCCATAGCTGACGGTTCCGGGCAGAAGCTGTCGTTGCAGGATCTGCGGGGAAAGGTCGTGGTGCTGGATTTCTGGTCTACAACGTGCCCCCCGTGCATGAAAGAGATGAAGGAGCTGGAGAAGATCTGGCGCCGGATGAAGTCGCGGGAGGTCGTGGTGGTCGGAGTCGCCTGCGGCGGGGAAACCTTGACCGAAGTGACCGCGTTCGGCTCCGACAAGAACGTGGAATATCCACTGGTCGTCGATAAAACCGGCGCCGTATCGGACACTTACCTGGTGCGGTCCCTCCCGACGATCTACATCATCGACAGGGACGGAAAGATCGCCGACTCTCACCGGGGATTCTGGGACGGGACCGACGTCGCAAAGGCAGTGAACCGGGCCCTCGAGAAATAGGGGTCAATACCCATCACATATCACATAGATAGATCGCTTCGCCTATGTGATATGTGATGGGTATTGACCCCTTCTGCTTCTGTTTTATTTCAAAATTGAAATTCTTGCTTTCACCCGTGTTATGCGAGTTACATGAATCCACGAATTCTCTGATCCCAGGCCCAGCCGTTCTTTCCTCAACAAAACAAACGATTCGCAATATCAAACAGTTACCCCAAAAAGGAGATCTCTGGCACATGTTTTGCTCCAGTTTCAGTTGGGGATTGCGGGGTGAGCGGGGATTGCAGGGTGAGCCTGTAGAAATTATGGATTTTTTCTTGGGACAAAAGAAATCGAAGGTAGACGACGTAATGCCAGATGCAAAGGAGATACCCATGCTCGACAATATGCAAAAAGAGACCAATGGCATTTGGGCGGGAGCGGTCAAAGATACTTCCGGCATTCCCCCAGAGAAGATTCCTCCCGACGCACGTGAAACAGTTCGCACGATAAAGTTGAGAAAATCGAAGCGGACAACCCATTCCGGGTAATCGGCTTGCCGCCCTGGTACATCCGAATGTAGAGAGTTTTGACTCCCTATGGTCCCCCCTTGAGTAGTCCTTTATAATAGCAAAATAGAATGAAGAACAACGTCAAGATAGCCGTGATCATACCGGCGCTGAACGAGGAGGAGACCATCGGTCAGGTGATCGATGCAGTGCCTTCCTGGGTAGATCGTATCCTCGTGGGAAACAACGGATCCACCGACGGTACCGCGCAAGAGGCTTTGAAACACGGCGCGGTGGTGGTGGACGAGCCATTTCGCGGGTACGGCGCCGCGTGCCTGGCGGCCGTGGAAGCGCTGGATTCGCCGGGATCGCCGGACGCTCCGGAGGTGGTGGTGTTCCTCGATGGAGATCTGTCGGACAATCCCGAACAGATGGACACCCTGGTGGAGCCGATCCTGGAGCGGGGTTTCGATCTGGTCATCGGATCACGCGTGATGGGCCGGTGCGAGCCCGGAGCGCTGACCGTCACCCAGCGTTTCGGTAACTGGCTCAGCTGCCGCCTCATCCGGCTTTTCTTCGGCGTGAGCTACTCGGATCTCGGTCCGTTCAGGGCGGTGCGCAAATCGGCCCTCGATGCCCTCGAAATGGACGATCGGGCCTTCGGGTGGACCATCCAGATGCAGGTCAGGGCCGCAAGAAAGGGTCTCTCAATCACCGAGGTTCCCGTGGATTATCGCATCAGGCGCGGGGGCGCGTCCAAGGTGTCCGGCACCCTGCGGGGGGTAATAGGCGCGGGCACCACAATTCTCTACATCATCTTCGCCGAGGCGATTGACGCCCGGCTCGAGCGCATGCGTGAAGAGCTCGCCTGAGATGACTACTTGGCGTTGGCCCCGTTTACCGCGTTCATGATATCCGTTATCGACATGTAATTGGTTGCGTCGACATCGCGGTCGATCACGATCATTGTCTCCAGGTCTATGACGGCGGTGAACGGCGTGTAGACGGTGCCGTAAACCAGCGGCCTGACGCCGGTCCAGTACGAACCGTCAAAGTATGGTGATATGTAAGATGCCGCAGTGCTTATCGGCGCGTCAGTGGACCCGTTTGTATAGGCCGCGTAGACCACACCGTTTGCAGCGTTTATCTGGCTCTCGTATCCGCCTACCGAGCTGAACCAGCTCGGACAGGAGGGTCACGTCGTGGTTCCGTACATGAGCACCATCGACTGCTTCCCTGAACAATGAAGATCTTCGAGGGTGAACGGAACTTCAGTCTGCTCGACCGATCCATCACCGTTTGAATCAATGTAGCCGGTTACCGACCAGTTCGCGACAGTATTGCCGACGATCAGATCGCTGCCCCAGCTGATCGGCGTACAGGCGCCGGTGTCAGTGTCAGTGTCACTATCTGTGTCAGTGTCTGTGTCACTATCTGTGTCACTGTCTGTGTCACTGTCAGAATCTGAATCCGAGTCGGAATCTGAATCACTGTCGGAATCCGAGTCACTGTCGGAATCTGAATCACTGTCGGAATCCGAGTCACTGTCCGACCCGGAATTTTGCCCTGTCTCACAGGCGGCCTGCCCAAAGGACAAAACCGCCAACGTACAGATGCAAAGTAAAACCAGATTCCAGGATCTTATATTGTTCATGACTTTTCCTTTGCTAGTTGGAGTTGGCCTGGTTGACCGCGGTCATGATGTCCGTTGTCGACATGAGGTCAGTTGTGCCGACATTGCAGTCGATCACGATCATCGTTTCCAGGTCTATGACGGCAGTGAACGGCGTATAGACGGTGCCGTACATCTGCGGCCAGACACCGGTCCAGTACGAACCGTCAAAGTATGGTGATATGTAAGATGCCGCAGTGCTTATCGGCGCGTCGTTGGACCCGTCTACATAAGCCGCATAGACCACACCGTTTGCAGCATTTATCTGACTCTCGTATCCGCCTACCGAGCCGAACCAGCTCGGACAGGAGGGTCACGACGTGCTCCCCATTATGAGCACCATCGACTGCTTCCCTGAACAATGAAGATCCTCGAGGCTGAACGGAACTTCGGTCTGCTCGACCGATCCATCACCGTCTGAATCAATGTAGCCGGTTACCGACCAGTTCGCGACAGCAGTGCCGATGACCACGTCGCTGCCCCAGCTGACCGACGTACAGGCGCCGGTGTCTGTATCAGTATCTGTATCGCTGTCTGTGTCACTGTCAGAATCTGAATCCGAGTCGGAATCTGAATCACTGTCTGAATCCGAGTCCGAGTCCGAATTCGATCGGGAATCTTGTCCTGTATCACAGGCGGCCTGCCCAAGGGACAGAACCGCCAACGTACAGATGCAAAGTAAAACCAAATTCCAGGATCTTGTGTTGTTCATGACATTTCCTTTCAGTAGTGATTCTCACCGAACCACGCCATATTTGACCGTTTACAGTCTACTATTATGCCACACATTAACCCGACCATGGACGCTATTTTATCCAGAACTCCCAGCCGCAGTAGTAGTCGTCCGGATGATCGTCGGGCGGACAGGCGATACACGTGGTCTCGATGCGCGGGTCGATGGTCTTCGCGAAGGTCGCGTACTCCACCAACCCCACGGGCTTGCAGGGAAAATCGGGCAGGCCCCGACGCTTGCGGGCGCTCTGGACCCGGCAATCGTTCATGTAGAAGCGCAGGCGCCCGTTCACATATTCGCTGCTCTGGCGATTGAGAACGGCATACATACGGTATTCGAGGGCTTCGCGCAGGCCTTCGAGCCCGGCCTGCTCGCTCAGGCCGAGGAGACGTTTGATGCGCTTCGCCTCGATGGGCGAGAACTTCTCCCAGGCCTCGGTGTCCGCGCGGATGGCTTCATCCATGCCGTGTACCCGCTCCACCGCCTGAAACCAAAGACCATCGTGGGCGAGCCAGTTCTTTGCGAAGTTGTTGATGACCTCTACTAGCTGCTCCCTCGAAAGATCTTTCAGAGCTGACATGGGGTTCCCTCCCTACCAGCCCTTCATCTGCTCTTCGATCGTGTAGGTCGGTCGAAGGTCGGTGGGGATGTCCGAGAGGCCGTCGAGGGCAGCCTTGAGATGATCGGGCATGTCACCGTACTTCTCGATCATCACCTTTGCCTTGTCGTAATCGCCGAACGCCTCGATCATGAGGACCTCGTGGGCGAGCGACTTGACGGCCTCCCGCATCTTCTCGGACACATATACGTACTTGCCCTCTTCCATGATGATGGCGCCCTTTTCCATGAGCCAGTTGAACTGGATGATGTTGCTCTTGCCATGGGCCTCGGCGGCGCCGAACCGCACCGAGCGGAAGAACCCGCCAAGCAGCGATGCGTACATGTTCTCCACGAAGCTCTCCTCGTGCAGCCCCTCCTCGATGAGCAGGTAGTTGAGGTACGAGCCCAGGATGTCCGCCTTGCACTCCTCGATGGCCGGGTAGAGCTCTTTC
>JAUVAN010000224.1 GCA_030591725.1 Deltaproteobacteria bacterium | reverse complement strand
GGTGAGCAACAGGGTGGCCGGATACTCCACGTCCCCCTTCACGTTGTGGTAGGGCGAGTAATCCAGCAGGTACTTGAACTGCTCCGGGTCGTCGGACGATCCGTACTCCGGCACCCACAACTTGGCGATCAGGAACTTGTGGTAACGGATCATGTCCAGGAGCGGCACATTGCACACTACTGCGGTGAACAGATCCGGGCGCTGGACCATGGCCGCGCCCACCAGGAGCCCTCCGTTGGATCCGCCGCGGATCACCAGCTGTTTTGCGGTGGTGATCTTCCTGGCGATGAGATATTCGGCCGCGGCGATGAAGTCATCGAACGTGTTCTGCTTGTTCGCGAGCATGCCCGCGCGGTGCCAGTCCTCCCCGTATTCGCTGCCGCCCCGCAGGTTGGGCATCGCGAAGACGCCGCCGGCCTCGATGAACGGCATGTACCTGGCCAGAAAGTATGGCGCCAGTGCGATGTTGAAGCCGCCGTAGCCGTACAGGAGAGTAGGTCTTGGCGACTCGGTGGAGAGATTCGCCAATTTTACCACGAACATGGGCACCACGGTGCCGTCCTTTGATTTGAAGAACTCCTGCCCCACCGAGTACCTGTCCGGATCGACCGGGACCTCTACCCGGGACACGAGATCCGGCCGATCGTCATTTCCGAGCCCATGGCGGTAGATATCCCCGGCGTAGGCGAAGGAAGTAAAGGCGTAGAAGAACTCCTCGTCCTCGAACCCGCCGTTCAATCCGTAGGCTCTCCCCAGGGCCGGCAGCTCGATCTCACGCAGGCGTTTTCCGGTCTCGTCATGCAGGTAGAGCTGCACCGCGGCGTGGTGCATCACCTTGACGATCAGATGATCCTTTACGACGAGAACCTGGTCGATGGGATCCTCGCCCTGCGGGATGATCTCCCGCCAGTTCTCCTCGCCCGGCTTGTCGTAGTCGATCTCGATGACCCGGTACCTGGATGCCTTGTAGTTGGTCAGGACCACCATCTTGTCATTCTTGACGTCGGCCCAGAACGCGGCATCCTTGCCCGAGGTCACCGGCACGAAGTCTGCGCGTTTCTTTTTGACCGGGCGGTAGAAGAGATCGGCCACCGCGCCGCCGGCGCCGCTGTACATGGCCACCACCAGGTGCTTGCCATCTGGAGATACGCTCGGTTCGTGTATGTCCTCATCCGCGCCTTTTGCGCCGAATACGAGGTCGTCATTCTCCCAGTTGTCTCCGATCTTGTGAAAAAAGACCCGGTTGAACCAGGTCTCGTCTGATTTGGGGGAAGGGCGTCGCGAGTAGTAGAACCCGGACTTGTCCTTGAGCCACGCCACCTTTGCGGAGCGCGTGTTTGGGATCTCGTCTTTCAGCTTCTTGGCCGTAGCGGTTTTCATGATGTGGAGAGTGGATCGCTCGCTCCCCGAGGTGGACAGGCCGTAAGCCAGTAGCTCACCGTCGAATGACGGATACCACCAGTCGAGGGCCACGGTGTTGTCCCCCTCCCCCAGCTGGTTGGGGTCCACCAGCACGCGTTGTTCCCCGGGAAATCCCATGGAAACGTAGAGAACCGGCTGATCCTGATCCGCCCCCCGCTTGATCTGGAAATAGTACTCACCCTGGTGGACGGGCGTTCCCTCCACCGCCTCGCGAAATAACTCAGCGACGCGTTTCCGCACCTTGTCGCGGCCGGCGATGCCATCAAGGTAGTCTCTTGCGACCGTGGTCTGTGCGGCCTGCCACTCCATTACCTCGTCGCTCTTGTCGTCCTCCAGCCAGCGGTATGGATCGGCAACCTCTACTCCGTGGAGCGTCTCCACCAGATCCCCGGCACGGGTGGCCGGATACTCGATGCGGGTCTCTTGCGCGGTCGGCTCCGCTGCCGGAGCCTGGACGGCCGCGCTTCCGCAACCGGCCGCGAGCCACGCGGAGATCAAAAGGACAATCAGTCGTTTCATTGGCGATACCTCCATGGAAGATGCCGCGAAAAATAGCATTGTTGCCCGGCGCCGGTCCATGTAATAGACTCCGTTTTCGTGACAACAGACGAGAAAACAATAGTTGCGCCTGGGACGGTGCTGGACGGCAAGTACCGTGTTGACAAGCAGATCGGCGCCGGCGGAATGGGCGCTGTATTCCTGGCAACCCACACCACTATCGGGCGCAAAGTGGCCATCAAGACCCTGCACGTGGAGTTCACCACGGACGAGCAGGTGGTGGCCAGATTCCACCGGGAGGCTCAGCTCGCGGGGTCCATAGGTCACGACAACATCTGCGAAGTGACCGACGTGGGCAAGCTAGATGACGGATCGCCCTACCTGGTGATGCCACTGCTGACAGGTCGGGACCTCTCCGATGTGATGGTGGACGGCGACGGCCTCTCTCTGGAGCGTGTAGTGGATATGTGTTGCCAGACCCTCTCGGCGCTCGCGGCGGCCCACGACAACGGGATCGTGCATCGGGATCTCAAGCCGGACAACATATTCATCACCTCCATGGGCGACCGCAAGGACTTCGTCAAGCTGCTCGATTTTGGGATATCCAAGATCATCGAGCAGGACGAGGTGACCCAGCTCACCATGACGGGAACGGTTCTTGGAACACCGTTCTACATGGCGCCCGAGCAGGCGAAGGGTGCGAAGGATCTGGATCGGAGAGTCGATATTTACGCCATGGGTGTCATCCTTTACGAGGCGCTCACCGGTATGAGACCTTTCGTCGGCGATTCGTATAACGAGATCATGTTCAAGATCATCGCCGAACCGTTCACTCCGCCCAGCACGGTCAATCCATCGATTCCATCGCCCATTGAAAAAGTTATTTTCAAGGCCATGGACAGAGAGCCGGACCGCCGTTTTTCCAACGCCGATGAAATGAGGTTGGCGCTTGTTGCGGCGGCGGCGGGCCAGGCCATCAACTTCGATACACGCATGTCCAACGCGCCGACAATTGCATCAGGCAGCGACGCTGCGTTGACTCCCATGTCCACGGCCTACACCCGGTCGCCCGGAACGGGAACCATGGTGGCGGCCGCAGGGGCGCCGAAGTCCGGAAGGATCGGGATCGTCATCGGAATCGCGGGGGGCGTGGTGGCCGTCGTGGCTGTTGTGCTGTTCTTTGTGATGGGCAGCTTTTCCGCCCCGATACAGCCGCCTGTGCCTGCAAACCAGACGCCGTCGGTAGCATCGCCCGCAGATTCCATACCGGAGATAGTGGACGGGAGCCCGACGGAGAAGGCGCAGGCACCCGCGTCGCCCGCAGCGGAAGCCCCCGATGACGACCAGGACGATCAGGTAGCGACCCAGACGCCCGAGAAAAAGACCGAGTCGGAAAAGAAGAAGAAGAAAAAGAAGAAGAAAAAGGGTTCTTCCGGATCCACCGCGTCGTCGGAAGAAAAGGTTGGGACCACCGAGAAAAAGAAGAAGTCGGACAATGTGAAAGGTCGTTTCGGCACTACCTTCGTGGGTGATTACGACGACTGACAGCGGTATTGTGAATCGTTGAATTGGCGTGTTATAGGGTTGAGCCTCGAAAATGAGAGGAACCACTTCCGCGCTGCAAAATAGGGAGAGGAAATGACCATCGATCTCGCATTAATAGACGCCATCGTGACAGACAAGGGCGTGGATCCCACCAGGGCGATCCCGGTCCTGCAGGCTGTTCAGGACAAATTCAGACATGTGCCCCTCCAGGCGATCGAACGAATCGCGGCGACCACGGAGATGACCGAGTCGCAGCTCTACGGAGTGGTCACCTTCTACTCCCAGTTCAGGCTCACCCCGGTAGGCGAGAAGATCGTCAAGGTGTGTCATGGCACCGCATGTCACGTGGGCGGCGCAGAGGGCCTCACCGAATCGCTGGAGTCGAGGCTTGGCATCAAGGACGGTGAGAACACGCCGGACATGAAATACACCCTGGATTCCGTCGCCTGCGTGGGTTGTTGCTCCCTGGCTCCGGTGGTCATGGTGGAAGACAAGGTCTTCGGCAAGCTGGATCGCAAGAAAGCAGCCAAGATCATCGACGAATACGATTCCTCGGGAGGTTCACGATGACGCAAGTGAAGAAGAGGGTCGTGGTCGGGATGAGCACGTGCAACATGGCGGCGGGCGCCGACGAGGTTTTTGATTTTCTCAAGGAAAAGGTCGCCGGCGGGCTCGATGTGAAGCTGTCGATCACCGGCTGTCTGGGCATGTGCTACGCCGAGCCGCAGGTGCAGGTGTTCGATGAGGACGGCACACGCCACCTGTACGTGGGCGTCAACGCCAACCGCATCGCCAAGATCGTTGATGATCATATCATCGCGGGAAAGCCGCGCGATAAATGGATAGTGAAGTACGACGAGGGCGACACGCAGAAGCTCATGGCCAAACAGGAGCGCATCGTCCTTGCCAACTCGGGCATCATCGACCCCGACGAGATCGACGACTATCTGGCGGTGGACGGTTACGCGGCGTTGCGGACGGTACTCGAGGAGAACGACCGGATGCAGGTGATTCAGACCGTCACCGATTCGGGCCTGCGGGGCCGGGGCGGCGCGGGTTTTCCCACCGGGCTCAAGTGGAAGTTCGCGTACGGTTATGAGAACGACAAGAAGTACATCGTGTGCAATGCCGACGAGGGCGACCCCGGCGCGTTCATGGATCGCACCATTCTGGAGAGCGATCCCCACGCGGTGCTCGAGGGAATGATCATCGGCGCATTCGCCACCGGCGCCGACGAGGCCTACGTCTATTGTCGGGCCGAATACCCGCTGGCCATCAAGCGCCTCAACCGCGCCATCGAGCAGGCCACCGAAAAGAAGTTATTGGGAGATAATATCCTGGGCAAGGGTTTCAATTTTCACGTTCACGTCAAGGAGGGCGCGGGCACGTTCGTCTGTGGAGAGGAGACGGCTCTTCTCGCGTCCATCGAGGGGCGCCGCGGTATGCCCAGACCCAGACCGCCGTTCCCGGCGGAGTCGGGGTTGTTTGGAAAACCGACCACAATCAACAATGTGGAGACATGGGCCAATGTGCCGTGGATCATCCGAAAGGGTGCCGAGGCGTTCGCCGCGATAGGCACCGAAAAATCCAAGGGTTCCAAGGTGTTCGCCCTGGCCGGCAAGATCAAGCACGGGGGCCTCGTGGAGGTACCCATGGGGATCACCCTCGAGGAGATCATCCACGAGGTGGGCGGCGGAACCGGCACGAATCGCGAGGTCAAATCGGTGCAGTTGGGAGGTCCTTCAGGCGGGTGCGTTCCGCGTTCGCTTTTTGATACCAAGATCGATTACGACGAGGTGAACAAGACCGGGGCGATCATGGGATCGGGCGGTATGGTGGTAATGGACGATACTACCTGCATGGTGGATGTTGCCCGTTATTTCCTTAACTTCACCCAGATCGAATCCTGCGGCAAATGTACCTTCTGTCGCGTGGGTACCACCCGAATGCTGGAGATCCTCACGCGCATCTGCGACGGCAAGGGAGTGCCCGAGGATATTGAAACTCTCGAGGATCTGGCTGACCAGATCAAGAACACCAGCCTGTGCGGCCTCGGACAGACGGCGCCCAACCCGGTGCTCACCACGTTGCGCTACTTCCGCGATGAATACGAGGAGCACATCAACGACAAGAAGTGCCGGGCGGGCAAGTGCAGGGAGCTGTGCATCTACGAGATCACCGACGACTGCAACGGCTGCATGGTGTGCGCGAAGAACTGTCCCACTAACTGTATCTCGGGTGAGAAGAAACAACTGCACGTGATCAAACAGGACGACTGCATTCGCTGCGGTGTATGCCGCGATGTGTGCAAGCAGGACGCCGTGATCGTCAAGTAGCAAGGGAGGCCTGTCGTGAAAAAGGTAACGTTCACACTGGACGGTAAGAAGGTCGAGGTCGACGAGGGGACAAAAATCCTCGACGCGGCCAAGGCCGCAGGCATATTCATTCCGACCCTGTGCCACAACAAGGAGCTCGTGCCGTTCGGTTCTTGTTTCGTGTGTGTTGTGGAGGTGGAGGGCCGGGAGAACCTGCTCCCGTCGTGCTCCACTGCGGCGATGAACGGAATGGTCATAAAGACCGACTCGGATCGGGTGAAAAAAGCGCGCAGGACATGCATCGAGCTTCTCCTGTCGGATCATGAGGGCGACTGCCTCGGGCCGTGCATGAGCGAGTGCCCTGCGGGTATCGATATTCCCGGTTTCATCAAGCACCTCGCAGAAGGTAACGACCGCGCAGCGCTGGAGCTCATCAAGCTGAACATGCCCCTTCCGGGGATCCTGGGTCGAGTGTGTACCCGCCCGTGCGAGGACGGATGCCGACGCCAGCTCGTCGAGAAGCAGATAGCCATCTGTCACCTCAAGCGGTTCGCCGAGGATCAGGTGTCGGCCTCGGGCGATGAGTATCTCCCCGGTAAGGCCAAGCCCACCGGCAAGAAGATCGCCGTGGTGGGCGCGGGACCGGCCGGGCTGACCGCCGCGTACTACCTGCAGCAGCTCGGGCATCAATGCACGGTTCTGGAGATGCAGGAAAAGGCCGGCGGCATGACCCGGTACGGCATCCCCAGCTATCGACTGCCCCGTAACGTGATCGAGCGCGAAGTCGCGGTCGTCGAAAAACTCGGCGCCAAGTTCAAGTACAACACCAAGATGGGCACGGATGTCACCCTCGATCAGCTTCGATCCGATTACGATGCCGTTTTCCTGGGCCTGGGCGCGCAACTGGCGTCGTCCATGCGCGTGGACGGGGAAGATACAGAAGGCGTCCTTTCGGGCATCGGCTTTTTGGGAGAGGTCTCCCGAGACGAATCCCTGAAAATCGGCGATAAAGTTATGGTGGTGGGCGGCGGTAACACGGCCGTTGATGCCGCCCGAACGGCTCTTCGCCTGGGTTCGGGCAAGGTGTCCATTCTGTACCGGCGCACCAGAAAAGAAATGCCCGCGTGGGAAATAGAAATCGACGCCGCGGAGGAAGAAGGCGTCGCGCTCGAGATCCTGGCGGCTCCTGTCAAGGTGGAGCGAGAGGCCGACGGCAAACTGCACGTCACATGCATAGAGATGGAGCTGGGCGAGCCGGATGACTCGGGCCGCCGCCGCCCCGTCCCCAAAGAGGGGAGCGAGCACGTGCGAGTGGTGGACAACGTTATAGCCGCCATCGGCCAGAACGTGGATCCGAGCGAATGTAAAGGCCTCGAT
>JAUVAN010000504.1 GCA_030591725.1 Deltaproteobacteria bacterium | reverse complement strand
TCGAGGTCACTGCATCAAACCACGTCGGGGAGAAGAAGAAGATCTCCCTGAAGGACCACAAGACCCTCGTGTTCAAGCTGAAAAAGATGAAATCGGAGACTCCCAAAGATTCCAAGAAAGTAACTATCACCGAGGTGGACAAGCCCGCAGCGCCGCCGCCCGAGCCTGAACCGGCTCCTGTGGACAAGCAGAAACGGGAGATCGACGAAGCTGAACCCTGGTAGGGCGGTCTACTTCCCCCCCAGCTTGCTCATGTCCGCTCCCACGGCGCGAAGGAGCGCGATCAGGGATGCCTGAGCCTCGAAACGCTTTGAAGCGAGATTGATTTCCGCCTCGGAGTTGGTTCGCCTCGCGTCGGTGACCGCGAGAGATGAACCCGTTCCCACCCGGTACTCCGTCTCCACGAGTATCAGTGTCTCCCTTGCGAGTTCGGCCTGCTGTGAGGCGGTCTCGATTTTCTTTATCGCGGTCATGTAGTTCCTTCGGGCCGTGCGGATCTCCAGCGCCGCTCCCGACCTGGCGTCCTCTGCCTCGATCTTTGCCTTTGCGACGGAAGCCCGCCGGGCGTCGAGGTCCGCGTATCTCGTCTGGTTGTAGATCGGAACAGACAGAACAAGGTATGCCGCCCACCTGGTGATGTCCGGATCTCCCATGTCACTGGTCTCGGTGAACTGATGTGATAGCTGCCAGGACGCGTTGAGGGACGGGAGAAACTGCATCCAGGAAACGGTGAGCTGCTTTTCGTACAGGTCCACGAGGGCCCCTTTGATGCGCAGATCCTCCCGGTTTTTTTCGCCGCGTTCGACCAACGCCTCATCGCTCTCGTCGGGGGCTACCTCGCCCTGCACCACATCCACGGGCGTCGCAAGCCCGCTGATTCCGGTGAGCCGACCGAGCGTATCCCGCGAGTTGTCGTACATGGCGAGCGCCGAGATCATCTGTTCCCTGATCCTCACAAGGTCGCCCTTCGCGCGGATCACGTCGAGCCGTTTTCCTACACCGGAGACCAGGCGAGTTTTTGATACCTCCAGGTGGCGCGCGGCGGACTGAATCTGCCCCAGCTGGACATCGATCAGGCTTTTTGAGGTGAGGGCCTGGTAGTAGGACTGGACAACCATCATGAGTAGCCCCTGGCGCGCATTCGTGACCGTCAGCTCCGCCAGGTTCACCCCCTTCCTGCCGACGCCGATCCCCGCCCAGGCCATTGGGCTGACGATGGGCATCTTGACCTCGATGGCGCCGCCGAGGCTGTTCTGGTGCCGGGTGGTAAGGGGTGTGCCGCCGAAGTTGACGGTGTCCGGGTGGTCCAGGTGCGTCAACGTCATGGAGGCGCTGGCCGCGGGAAACAATGTCGCCCAGGCCCTGTATAGTTCTGCGTCGGCGCTCGCGATCTCCGTGCGAATGGCCTCCAGGGAGAGGTTGCGCTCGTCGGTCATTCGAATGGCTTCCTCCAGGGTGACCTCTTCTCCGGGCTCGATCGAGGCAAACTCAAAGAGAGCCGGGGATTCCGCCGCCGACACCGACGGGTTGCCGTTTGCCGGCGCGGGAGGACCTTCCGGGGGAGCGCCGGGATCGTCCTGAGCCGCGACCCCCATGGGCGCAGTCATGAGCATGGCAACAAGTGTAAACCTCTTGATGAAAATCATGACGCCTCCTCTCTACTCCCACCCTCGCGCCAATCTCGGAACTTATCTCTGAAAGTC
>JAUVAN010000098.1 GCA_030591725.1 Deltaproteobacteria bacterium | reverse complement strand
ATGGGGAACCGCGTGCCTCTCGACGTTCTTGTGGTTGTTCGGCTCCTTCAGGTTTCCAACAGACGACATCCTTCTGGCTGCGCTCTTCGCGGGTGTCTCCGTGGGCGTGGGACTGGGGATCGTTTTCCGTTTCGGCGGAACCACCGGCGGTCTGGATATCATCGCACGGGTCCTGCACAAATATTTCGGATGGAAGCTCGGACGGACCATGTTCATCGGCGATATACTGGTTATCCTGATTTCCCTGATCCACCTGAGCCTCCAGCAGGCCATGTACACCGTGGTCGCCGTCTTCGTGGCCACCAGAATCGTGGACGTGGTCCAGGACGCCGCGTACTCGGCGCGGGCGGTGACCATTATATCAAGCAATCACGAGGCCATCGCGAAGAAGATCATGGGGGAAATGGACCGGGGCGTCACTGTCCTCGACGGGACAGGCGCCTACACGAACCGCGTGAGGAAGGTGCTGTACATCGTAGTTGGACGCTCGGAGGTCGTGAAGGTCAAGACCCTGGTCACTGAGATCGACCCGACCGCTTTCATGTCCATAGCGGTTGCCAACGAGGTGCTCGGTGAAGGGTTCACGCTGGACAACAACGGAAAAACATTGACATAAAAAAAGGATTACGTAGTATCCAGCCTCGTTTTTCGGGCGTTTCCCCTGAAAGTAGTGGACGCCGATGGGAGCAGAACGATGAGTTCGTCAATTGGACTTGTGGGAAAAAAGATCGGCATGACGCAGGTCTTCAATGCGGATGGAAGCCGTGACGGAGTAACCGCCATCGAGCTCGGTCCGTGCGTTGTTGTGCAGAAGAGAACCATGGAGAAGGACGGCTACACGGCACTCCAGATTGGTTTCGACGACAAGCCGGAGCGAAAGGTCAAGCGCCCCGAGGCCGGTCACTTCTCCAAGGCCAAGACAGCCCCCAAGCGCTTCTTGCGCGAGTTTCGGGTGCCAGCGGAGCTTGCCGATAAATACGAAGTCGGCCAGGAGATCAAGACCGACCTTTTCAACGTAGGCGACATGGTCGATGTGGTGGGAACCAGCAAGGGCATGGGGTTTGCCGGGGTCATGAAGACCTATGGCTACAAGGGCGGCAAGGCCACTCACGGTGTGCACGAGGTGTACCGCCACGGCGGCTCCCTCGGACAGTGCATGACGCCCGGGCGTGTGATGAAGGGCAAGAGAATGGCCGGCCGGCACAGCAACAAGCGCGTCACTGTCCAGAACATCGAAATCATGCGCATCTTCGCGCAGGACAATATCGTTTTTGTCAAAGGGCCGATCCCGGGCTCGCGTAACAGCCTCGTCCAGCTTCTCCCGGCCACCAAGCTCTCCTAGAGATTGTCATGGTTGGCGGGCGCCGCCGTACTGCGGATCATTTCTCCATGCGCGCAAGGCGCGAGAGCTACCCCGCACGATCGATATACAAACTTCAGGAAATCGACAAGCGTGTTCGTCTGTTCAAGAAAGGTGACAACGTGCTCGACCTGGGAGCCGCTCCGGGCTCGTGGACCTTGTACGCATCGAAGCTGGTGGGACCTGCCGGAAGAGTTGTGGCGGTGGACCGGGCCGAGTTGACTATCGGCGCCCCGGCAAACGTCACTTACATCAACGCCGACGCACTGGCTGTCGAGCCCGACGAGTTGATCGCCCTGATCAACGCCGACGGGTTTCATTCGGTGATCTCCGACATGGCGCCGCGCACCAGCGGCCAGAAATTTGTAGATCAGACCCGATCGTACAACCTCTTTTGCAGGGCTCTCGAACTCTCGGTCGCGCTTTGCCGACACGGTGGGAACTTCGTCGGCAAGATCTTCCAGGGCGAGGACTTCGAAAAGGCCAGGGATCTCGTTCGAGAGGCATACGTGAAAACCCGCATCATACGGCCCACCAGCGTGAGGTCCGAGAGCTACGAGACCTACATCGTCGGATTGTCGCGGCGATAAGCGCGCTGGATGATAACGTGCTACTATTTCACGGTGATGAGATTGATCTCCGCATTCATAACCGCCCTGGCTCTGTTCCTTGCGGCCACGGCCTGGGCCGGTGACAACCCCGAAGATTCCGCGCGCCGGTTTGTCCGGGGGCATGCGAGCGCGCTTGGTATGGACTTTTCACAAGCGACGCTCGGCGGCGCTTCCCACAGTGTCCACCTCGGCCAACACATCCTCTCTTTTCCCGTATTCCATCACGATCTTCCGGTGTTTTTTCAGTCCGTGACCGTTCAGATCGACGACGAAATGCGCGTGCGGCGAGTCACAGCAGTCGCTCCCGGACGAATCGATGGGGACACGGCCCATCCATGCCCCGACGGGGAACCAGCACGGGACTGGGCCCGGATGTTTGACCTCAATCCCAGCATGGTCCTGTCGGGATGGCTCCGCAACCCCGAAGAAGGATTGATCCCGGCTATTCGCGTGGATGTCCATCCCTTCGCACGCGAGCCCTACTCGATCTACCTGGACGCGCGGTCATTGAACCCAGTGGAAACGCAGCCGCTCATGTGGACCGCCGATCCCCTGGGCTCGGTGTTCAAGGAAAATCCCGTAACCACTCCCGACGTCCAGACTGTTCCACTGCAGTATCTGAACGAACCGATGGATATCCTGGAGGGCGCGTACGCCCACGTGGGGCGCTGTCTGGATCCCGAGACATGCCCCGAGACTGAACCGACGGCGTTCCCGGACGACGACGGCAACTTCATTTTTGATCCCCATCTGGGACCTTACACGCTCGACGATGCCTTTTCCGAGGTCAACGCCTACCACAACATCAGTCGGATCAACCACTGGGCACGGGACACCTTCGGCTGGGAGGGGCTGTTTCAGGGCAACACCTGGATACACGTCAAGGTCGGACAGGCCTGGTACAACGCAGCGTTCTACGGAGGCAACGACGATATCCCGGCCTTCATAGTGTTCGGCCAGGATGTTATCGACTTTGCGTACGACGCGGACGTGGCGTTTCACGAGTTCGGCCACGCCATCAACCGTTCAATCCGCTCACACCCCTGGTACCTTCGGGACGCCTACGGCATGGACGTGTCTCCATTTGGAATCGAGGAGGGGCTTGCGGACATCTGGGCAACCACCTACTCCGGCGATCCCGTCATGAACAGCTACGTGCTTCTCACGCGAACCGCCGACAACGATCTTGTCTGCCCGGATGATCTCATGTCCGAGGGACACATGGAGGCGCGCATCCTGGCCGGATTTGGCTGGGATGTGCGGCAACGAATCGGCGCGCATGCGTGGGACCATATTGTCTACCGAACTCTCCATTTCCTGGATGCCAACGCCGCGTTCGACGCCTTCGTGGAGGCCCTGGCAAAATCGGCACAGGACCTGGCGGATGAGGCCCTGGCCAGACCTCCGGACTCCAAAGGATGGCCCGACATGGAGGCGGGATTCGCGGATATCATCATGGAAGAGGGTGCGGCCCGCGGCCTGTTCGATGAGGAATGCCTCCGGCGCCTGGTCCCCCTGCCCGACGGAACGCCGAAGCGCGTGTACGGGTACGGCAGGGAGAAAACCAACAAGAGAAACCGCCCGGCGGGCCTCCAGTGGAAGATCACCGCCGACGAAGACACAAGGGCATTCAGACTCTACCTGGCATGGCGATATCCGGACCCTGACGAGGTCGCGCCCGGTTACCGGGTCCACATCTCCCGTGGACAACCGGTGGAGGTCACCTGGCTCAACATCGATAACGTGGAGGAAGGCGAGGACGAGTTCACGGTCACGGCGGATCTGACCGTGGAGGCCTCGCCGACATTCGTGGACTTTCCGGTAAGCGGACTTGCCCCTCTCGAGGAGGGGGAAAACGTGTACATTCTCATCTCCGCAAACACCGAGGAGCGAATCTTCGTTGTGGACACCGAGGCGTTCTACCTGACGACCCAACCACCCCCGCTCACCGACGGTGGTTTGCCAACCGTGTCAGTTGCCGCAGGCGGAGGGGGGCCGTCGTGCAGTCACCTGGCCCCTGGATCGACCAGCGATCCCTCGTACTTGCTGGCCAAGATATTTCATATCCTGCAATGATTCCTTTTCAGGAACGCTCCAAAAAGGCTATAGTGCGCGCAACCGGCACTTGATCGAGGTCATCCAACCTAAAAAAGAGGTGCGAAATGAAAAAGCAAATCAACACGTTATTGTTTATTGCAATCGCAGCGCTGATCTGCTCCGGGTGCGGCCAGGATGTGAAGATGGTCGAGGTGGATCCCATGAAGATGCGCTTTTCCAAAACGACCCAGAGTGACAAGATCACAGCCAAGGCGCTCGATATAATCAGCGCAGAGGTACCTGGAGTTCACTTCACCTTCTCGTCTGAAAATCCGGCAATAGCCTCAGTCACGTCCGACGGTCTGGTCAAACCGGAGGGAGACGGGTCCACCGCCATCATCGCAAAGACAAAAGAAGGCGTCACAGGCGAGTGCTTCGTCTCCGTCTGCCTTCCCAGGGAAATGATCTGCGATCCGGGTGACGAGCTCAAGCTGAAGGTCGGCACCGCCGCTCCCATCAGGTGTCATGTTATAGATTGTAATGATGAACAGCTGCAAAACGCCAAGATCGAGTTTGTAGAGGCGGACTCCAAGATGGTCCTCAAGGAGGAGCCCGTAGCATCGCAGGGCCGCACCTCCGCAGCCTTCATCGGTCTCGCGGTTGGTGACACAACGGTCACGGTCAAGTCGTTCACATTTGAGAAATCGATCAAGATACACATCGACGAACAGACGTTCCTGCCGGGCATGGGCCCGGATTCAGGAGGAGGCGGAGGCGGTGGCGGCGGGAAAAAGGGCGGCGACGATCCCTATGCCGGAGGCGGAAACCGTTTCGATCACATTTTGGGCAATATGAAATTCAATTGATGTGTTCTTGACTTGAAATCAGTCTAGTTGATACGTTTAACTTGTCTTGTAAAGTCAGATTTTGACAGGAGTTCTCAATGGATCGATCGGTGACGAGCTTCTTTCTCGGCATCTTTTTCGGCATGGTAATCCTGGTCGCTCCCGCGTCCTCGCAGGCCAACAAGCTCGATCTGACCATCGGGCGTTTCATCAACTGCGATCCTACAGGTCAACAGTGCGGCGCGGACATCGCGACATATGAGCGGTTCATGGCCGAGTACGCCTTCGGGCTCTCACCAAAGCTCATGGCGCCGGCCAGCACGCTGGGATACTCGGGGTTCTACATGGGTCTCGAAGGATCCCTGACACCCACCCCGGACGGCGGCGATTCCAAGAGATGGTACGAGGGGGTTGGGCCCGCAGATGAATCCCCGGGCGTGATGTTCTTCCCCTCGGTCCATGTCAGGAAGGGCCTGCCCTGGTCGATGGAACTCGGCGGAACAATCAATTACCTTGCACAATCGGAACTCGTAGGGCTAGGCGCAGACGTCAAGTGGTCCATCTTCGAGGGTTACAGGCACGGTTTCAGAGGCGTCTTGCCGGACGTCGCCGCGCGCGGCTCCGTGGTGCGGGTTCTGGGACAGTCCGATATCGACATGACCATAATCGGCGTCGATGCCTCCATGTCCTATCCGTTCGGGATCGGCGGGATGCTCTCGCTCACACCGTACGTCGGATGGCAGTACCTGTGGACCCTCATCCGAACCGAACCCCTCACCTACCGTGACGATACCGACGAAGACAATATTGTTTTCCATCCCCCGGAGGGAACCGACTGGGATGCCTCCGGACTGTCCGGCCCCAACCTGGAGCGCATGAAGCTGTTTCTCGGGTTCGTGCTCCAGTACGAGCTGCTCGTCATCACCATCCAGGTAGATTGGGGCCTGGCCACCGACTGGGACACCGCCGTAGAAAGAAACCCTCTTGCCTATGACCCCAACGACGACAACCTCCGCCTCAATGAGGACCAACTCCAAACCGAAGTCGGCCATCAAATACAGATCAACGGCGGCGTCGGCATGCAGTTTTAGTCCGGCTTCGGCTTGCGCCTTTCCCTCATAATCTTCGTTCTATTCGGTACCCTGGCACTGGGAGGCTGTTTGCGCCCCATGGAGCTCGGCCTGGGCGCGTCAGACCCCGGCGACTCGGGCACGGATACCGGCACCAACGACACGGACAGCAACACAGACAACCCCTCAGACGCCGGAGACGACGACGCGGGCGTACCCGATGGCTCGCCCACATGAGCCAGAGTAACAACGATTGCTTCTCCTCTCCGCCACCCCCCGAGGTGGACTGCTCTTTGAGAATCGTCAAACACACCATCCCGTTCAGCATGCTCGACCCGGACGCTGTCAAGGCACTGAGGAGGATCAACCGGTTCGGCTACAAGGCCTACCTGGTGGGCGGCTGTGTTCGGGACATTCTGCTGGGCAGGCAACCCAAAGATTTTGACGTGGTCACGTCGGCGATGCCCGCCGAAATGAGGCGCATGTTTCGCAACTGCCGTCTGATTGGAAGACGGTTTCGGCTGGCGCATCTGCACTTCAAGAACAGAAAGATAATCGAGGTCGCCACTTTCAGAAGAAGCCCCACGGAAGAAGACGACATGTCCATCCGCCACGCGGCGGAAAATCTATTTGGAGGCCCGGCCGACGACGCCATCCGGAGGGATTTCACAATCAACGCCCTGATGTACGATGTGGGTGCGAAGGAGATTCACGACTGGGTTCATGGACTACAGGATATCGAGAGGCGTCTGCTTCGAACCATCGGCGATCCGAGCCGCCGCATCTCGGAAGATCCAGTGCGCATCCTGCGCGCGGTGAAATTCGGCATTCACCTGGACCTCACAATTGACCAGGGACTGATGGAGGCAATGCGCACACACGCGCCGCTCATCACAAACTGCGCGCCCGCGAGACTCGTGGAAGAAATCTTCAAGCTCCTGCGCAGCGGATCGTCCACTCGCTGCCTCGCCCTGATTCACGACATCGGCGTGCTCGATCAGTTGATGCCCGCCCTCGGATCGTTCGTAACCGCGAACGCCGACGGACGCTCGGCATGGGCGCCGCTCGAGCGGGCGGACTCAATGGTTCGCCAAGGCCGCGCCGTATCCGACTCCGTGCTCCTTGCGGCACTCCTCTTCGAGGCATGCAGGGAATCTCTCGAGGCCGAGGGGGACATCTCCAAAAAGCTGGAGCAGGTACTCGAACCGCTCGTACAACCGATGCCGTTCACGCGCCGGCACATGACCAGAGTTCGCCAGATCTTTCTGGCTCAGCGGCGACTTGCACAGGGGCCGCACACCCTCCGGGCCCGCAAGATCCTCGACCGCGAATACGCCGCCGAGGCGATAGATCTCATGGAGATCACATTCCGAGAAGATCAACAAGAGCAATACGTGGCTCCCTGGCGCAAGGCTCTGATCTCCAGATACGGAACTGGAACCTATGAACCCCCGTCGAAACCCCGCCGGCGAAGACGACGGCGGCCCCCTCCCCGGCCGAACGACAATGAACAATCATGACCGGTTGTTTCCGTCTCCGATAGATTGTACGATTAGTTAAATGAATGAGCGCTTCAACGACATTTCGGCGGTGGTAGCCTCCCAGACTCTGGATGCGGATACCTTTCATTCCATGGCGGAGCAGGCATCCGACGGAATCCTGCTGGCCCAGGACGATATCATCGCATATGTAAATCCTCACATGTCGCACATGCTCGGCATTGCCCGAGATGAGGTTACCGGAGCCAACCTGCGCGACGGCACCTTCCCTGCAAATCTCAACCGGCTCGGCAAGCTACTCCCCGATCAACCCAGCGCCGAAAAGACCGACACGGTCTTCACAACGCAGATCACGAAAAAAGGCGGAGAGATCGTTGACCTGGAATTCACGTACGGAGTTGCCACCCTCAACGGCCGGCCGGCGCATCTCTTGATCGCGCGGGACACATCAAGCAGGCAATCTGCTATTCGCCGCTTCAAGGAGACCGATGAGCGGTACAGGATCATCTTCGAGTCGGCAAACGATGCGATCTTCACCATGAGGGATGATCGTTTCATCGAATGCAATTCCAAGACCCTCGAGATGTTCGATTGTACGCGAAAACAGATCCTCGGCGAGCCTCCGTATCGGTTCTCACCGAGGCTTCAACCCTGCGGAACCACCTCCAAGGAGCTGGCCCTGCGGTACATTCAGCGAGCCTTCAACGGAGAGCCACAGTTCTTTGAATGGATGCACACGAGATTCGACGGGACCCCTTTCGAGGCGGAGGTGTCCCTGAACAGAGTCGAATTGAACGAGGAACAAATTCTTCAGGCGATCGTCAGGGATATCTCGCTTCGAAAAAATGCCGAGAAGGAGCAGCACGACTCAGAAGACAAGATGCGGCAGACTCAGAAACTGGAGAGCCTCGGCATCCTCGCGGGAGGAATTGCGCACGACTTCAACAACCTGCTGATGGGAATCCTGGGCAACGCGGATCTGGTGCTGCGGCGCCTGCCCGAATCCGACCCATCCGTGAAGAACCTCACCACTATTCTCACCGCAGCGCAGCGGGCCGCAGATCTCAGCAAGCAGATGTTGGCGTACTCCGGAAAGGGCGCCTTTATAGTGGAGGCGCTTCACCTGAACGATATCGCAAGGGAAATGAAGGAACTGCTGGAGGTGTCGATATCAAAGAGCATAAAACTCCAGTTTCAACTGGCTGATACCCTGCCGCCCATCGAGGCCGACGCCACGCAGATACGGCAGGTGATCATGAATCTGATCACCAACGCGTCCGAGGCCATCGGCAACGGCCCCGGCGTTATCACCGTTACTACCACGTCGATGAAGTGCGATCGAACCTCTCTGTCTTCGGGGCAACTCGATGACGATCTTCCCGAAGGCACTTATGTATCTTGCCTGGTATCCGACGACGGCGTCGGGATGGACAACGCCACCAGAGAAAAGATCTTCGACCCGTTCTTCTCCACGAAGTTCACCGGTAGGGGGCTCGGACTGGCCGCGGTGCTGGGAATAGTCCGAGGACACAATGGAGCGATCCGTGTCGTGAGCACGCCAGACGAGGGGTCTGAATTCGAGATCTTGCTGCCGGCTTCCACTGCAACCCCTGTACCGCGGGCAGACGACATCACCGGCCCCGTGGAGACAGGTAAAAAAAGCGCGAAGTTCGTCCTGATCGTCGATGATGAAGAGACCGTGCTGACAACGACGAAACAAATGCTCACGGAATACGGCTACGAGGTGCTCACCGCCAGAGACGGTCGCAGTGGCCTGGAGATCTTCGAGAAGAACGCCGACGACATTTCAGTCGTTCTCCTCGACCTGACCATGCCGAATATGGGTGGAGAAGACACCCTCGCCGAGATGAGGAAAATCCGCAAGAACGCACGAATCATCCTCATGAGCGGCTATACCGAACAGGAGATCGCAAACCGCTTCCCCGGCGACGGTCCGAATGAACTTCTGGAAAAACCTTTTGGAATTGCTTCACTTATAAAGAAAATTGACCGGCAATTCACAGTCGAATAAAATCTATTGTCACTAGATTCCAACGTCGGTGATTAATCTGCGTCGCCGCGTTCACGGAAAGGACCTCTGAATGACACAATCCGCGTTCGACGCAACCGGGTTTCTTCGGTTCGATCTCGCGAACGGATCGATCATATCCCGTGAAGGCGAACAGCTCGCACTGATCCCTATAGATCTGCTCGATGCGCTAGAACCGGGCGAGCAAACAAGGCAACGCTCGGTAGCCTTCGGCAAGACACACGGGAAACACTTCGCCGAAATCATCGCGGGTCTGACGGAACCTCCGGGGGTGGAGGCACTCGCGGACCACCTGGCCGGGCTGACCGCAGTCTTCGGGCTTGGGAGATCAGCGGTGGAAATTCGGGGGAACGCGATCCTTTTCCGGCTCACTTCCGGCAGAGAACTGAGCGCTGGAGTCGTAACCCTGCTGACCGGGTTCCTTGCCGGATTCATGAGCGAGATCGAACCTGAGACAACTTTCGAGATTCTGCACATGCAAGTGGACGATGACGGAGACCTCTTTTGGGCCGGCAATCCCAAAGCGATAAAACAGGTCAAGGATTGGCTCGCCGATGGAGTGAAACCCATGGAAGCACTCTGGCTCTTGTCAGAGGAGGGCAGGTAGAAAATGAGCGCCAACATACATATGGGAAAACTCGAAGAGCTCCTTGACAGGGTAAAAAGAAACCGCCTCAAGCTCGCCAATGAACGAATATTGCGCCCCGAGCCGAAGGCGCCAGAAGGGCTTCCAATACCATCCGAGCCACCACCCGCAATAGAAGAGGAGCTTGCTCCTCCCCCCGTTGAGGCAGCCCCGATAACCGAGCCCGTGATGCCCGAGCCCGTGATGCCCGAGCCTGTGGACGAGGAGGTCCGAACCTTTGAATCGACCCCTGTCGCATCAGGCCCCGTGGCGCAAATGGATGGCCACCCCACCAGGAAGTGGACACTGAAAGCAGTTCTCAACCGCGCGTGGAATTTGGGGGGCAGGAGCTGAACGCATGAAAACACAACTCACCTTTCTCAACCTGTTCGTTCTTATTTGCGCTCTTGTCACCCTTGCCTGCGGCGGCCAGCAGAAGCAATCCTCAGATCTGGAAACAAGGCCGCTCGAAGAATCCAAGGCCCTGGAGATCATCTCAAATATGTTGACCGAGCGCGGATATATCACCGCCATGGATGTGGATATCGAACTATCTACAAAGACACGTTTCAAGGTCGATCTCAGGGTGAGCGGCCACAAGATGACCATTGAATACCTGACCCGGCAGGACCGCACGACTATCGGTGATATCCCACCCGCAGCGGCGGAATCCCGTCTTCATGTCCTGCCCGCAAAAGCAGTGTCTGAAGATCCGGGCGAGCAGGGTGAACCCGTTTACATTTTCATCATCGACGAGAAGAAATACATCTACCAATACAACCCCACATCAGATAACCGATCCGACGTGACCTATCTGGAGGTCGAATCCCGCCTGCGCCGCGACCTGGCGGACTTCCTCTCATGGTATGAGTCGTCACGCTCTAACGAAAAGTGAGTAGTACATTGCTGTGTGTCGCCGACGTGGGCAACACCCATACGGTCATGGGAATCTATTCGAAGGACACCCTCGTGCACCGGTGGCGGATCCGCACGATCAGGGATCGTACTACCGACGAGTGGGGGCTTACCATCGCGTCGTTCTTCGATTTTGACAAGATCGACACTTCCATGGTGAAGGGGATGGTCATATCCAGTGTTGTGCCACCGGCGCTCCATGCCTTGAGACGCGCCGGTAAAAGGTATTTCGATGTGGACGCGCTCGTTGTAGGACCGGGAGTCAAGACCGGCCTTTCAATACTCTACGACAACCCGCGGGAGGTCGGAGCCGACCGTGTGGCCAACGCTGTCGCGGCGTTGAGTCGTGTAAACAGCGCCTGCATCGTCGTCGACTTCGGAACCGCCACCACTTTCGATTGCCTTTCGGCCAGAGGAGAATACCTGGGCGGCGCAATAGCTCCCGGGCTGAGGATCTCTCTCGATGCTCTTGTCACCCGAGCGGCGAAGCTGCCCCGGGTGGAGATCGGCAAGCCGGATCACGCTATCGGTAGAAACACGGAAGAGGCGATGCAATCCGGCGTTCTCTACGGGTACGCGGCGCTTGTAGACGGGCTGGTGGAGCGACTCTCCTCAGAGATGAACGGCGATATCTCGGTGATCGCCACCGGCGGGCTCTCCGGCGTCATAGCGGCGGAATCCCGCGCCATCGATTCTGTCGACCAGGATCTCACCCTTGACGGCCTGCGTATTATCTTTCAGAGAAACAACCCCTGATCGGCTATCCGTT
>JAUVAN010000331.1 GCA_030591725.1 Deltaproteobacteria bacterium | reverse complement strand
GAATTCTCCAGCTTACCGATGGAAACCTACTACATGTATTCGTACACACAGTCGATTTACTACCCGGTGGACATCTGCAGCACCGCCGGCGTAATTCAGCAGATTAGCTGGCAGTACAACGGCGGAAGTACCATGGCGACATTTGACGAGGTAATTGTGATATATATGGGTCACACAACCAAGAGCACATTCTCGAGCACATCAGACTGGGTTACGTTCTCGGGATTGACCGAGGTTTACAACGGTACAATTACCCTCGACCAGACTCCACACTGGATCGCGGTGGATCTGGACACACCTTTTGCATTCAACGGAACCGACAATCTGGTAATAGCGGTGGACAGAAACACGAGCTCCTGGATTATCGGATCGTCAGCAGATTTCTATGCAGAGACGGTGACGGGAAATCGGTCACTGGAATACCACAGCGATTCAACGAATCCGTCACCTTCCAGCCCACCAACCGGAACAACCCGTGCCTATTTGCCGAACATAATTTTCGACTACTAGTGCCTCGTCAGACGAGGTACTAGTAACAAGCTACCAGACGCCGATGGTGTACTGGTGCACGCCCGTTCCCAGATCAAAAACATCAAGGTAGGTCCAGTGAGCGGCGAAGATATGGCGGTCCGACACTGCCAGGCCGTCCACGTCACCGGTGCCCGAGCGTGGGACTGGCTGGTCCCAGAGATTCCGTCCCCCGTTCAGATCGATGCAGGAAAGTCGCCAGCCGGCCTTGGAGTCCTGCATGGCGTAGGGAATGATGATTCGCCCGCTCGACACCGCCGCTACCTCCGGAGCGTCCTCCTCGACGGTGAGGGGATTGACTGAAGGAACAACCGTGAGCCACTTGGGAGTGATCTTCTTCTTTCCCTTCTTGCCGCCGGCGCTCGAACTGTAGAGTGCGGCCATGGGAACCCCCGTCCCGGGAGACCTGTAACCGAGCGCGACGGTAGCCCTGGAGACCTTGTCGGTGAGCACCTTCTCTACCTTCATGCCCACTATCTTCGGGTTGACGATCCCGCCCGTGTTCCAGGTTCCGCCGCCCAGGCTGGAATACAGTCCATCATCTGCTGCATCAGTCTGGAGTCCCGTGCAGATCGAGTTCCGTTGGACTGTGCCTGCAGGAGTGATCTGCCCGTTCATGAGGTTGACCTTGAGGACGCGCTTGTCCTTGGTCTCCACACGAACGAAGCCCTGGTCGTCCCCGCAAATCCGATCCGTACGCTCTCCGAGCATCCCGTTCCACACGACCTGGCCGTTGTAAATCGAATATGCCTTCAACACACCGGTCGTGTCCCCGACCAGGATCTTGTCCCCGGCCAGGGCCACCCTGGTGTTGTGTAGCTGGGAGGAATCGGTGATGGGACCGGTTTTCCACAGCCGCTCGCCGTCAATTGCGTTGAACGCCCCGATGTGATCGAACGAGGTTCCCCCGGCAGTGTTGAGAAATCTTATCCAGCCGATCAGATCCAGGACGCCGTCGCCGTTCACGTCGGCCAGCATGGGCTGCTTGTGGCCGATCCACTGCATGTGCTCACCGAAAGACTGTCCCGTGCCGCCACCGGATCCAGGTCCGCCCGCCGGGACAAACCCTTCGAAAGCCTTGCCGAAGCTTCCGCAGGCCCGGAATACCGAGAACCCGCCGATTCCGAAGACCATGAAGATCGGAATGAAGATGTAGATCAGCCAGGTCCAGCTGGCGCCGGTGTTGATCCTGATGACAGGTTGAGCCGGCATCCCCGGTGGTTGAGCCGCAGGAGGAGCCTGGGCCTTTTTCTTTTTCTTGTCCTCCACCCGTGAGACACTCCCACAATACTCACAGGTTATCTGATCCGACTCCGGGTTGATCTCCAGACGTGCCCCGCACTCGGGACACTTCGTCTTCACCAGTTTGGCCATGATTCTACCCTCTTGTAATGAATTGTTGAAAAGCGACTATACCCCAAATGCCGGATTACCACTCCAGGAATACGCCCAATGACAACATGATGAACGAGGTGCCGGACGAACCCTTTGCCAGCGAGCACCCGCAACCACTGTTGCTCGGGTGGTAGAACGGCACGGCAGCCGGGCTGGAGTCCGTGTCCGTATCCGAATCGGTGTCCGAATCGGAGTCAGAATCCGCGTCCGTGTCAGTATCCACATCCGAAAAAGAGAACGACCCGAAATAGGGAATGAAGTCGTGCCTGGAGACGGTGACTTTCATGGAGGTGTTCTCTTCGGGGGCCTGGCTAAAGGTGAAAGTGATCAGCCCGGCCGTATCGGTGGAGCCGGTCTGGTGGACCTCATCGAGATCCCATATGCAGACCGTGGCGTCCTCCACCGGATCGTCCAGAACGTCGGCGACGAAGACCTCGAACGTCTCGGTTCCGAGCGGCAGCAATTGTTCGTGATCGACGAAGAGCTCGGCTGGAGCTTTTGTCCACGGATCCAGGGATGGATCGCCGAACACATTGTACTGGTGAAAATACTCATATGTCTGTCCGCCGCCCGAATAGTAGTCGTATACGTCCCACAGCCCTTCGTTCAGCGCGCCCCTTAACCAGGTGTATTCTCCGCCGAACCAGGCGTCGTACACGCCGCGCTGGAGGATGTCATCCTCGTCCCACTGGGAATTGATGGACGAGCCGAAGAACAGCACGCCGGCGTTCGGATGTGTTGTCCATGCTTCGGCGAAGCAATCCTCCAGGAAAGCGCCAGTCAGGCAGGCGTACGACTGCACCACGGGATACATCTCCACATTTGTGAGGGACCAGAGATCAGAAGACTCTATCGTCGGCCCGTCGTACCAGCCCTGCGGGCTCCCGTGCCCGGAAAAGGTAAGCTGCGATAGGCCGGCGTTGATATCGCTGATGACCTGCGCCGAAGTGGCGCCGTACGCGTCGGTGTATCGCCTGGAGCAGTTGAAGCCGTACGGGTCGAGCCAGGTATCTATTACGTAATTGTGGGTTCCCTCGGAGATGTCGCTATTGTCCGTCGATGCCATGAACGTGGCGTTGTTGATCCAGTCCGTGCCGCTCGACATGGAGAACGTCGTATAATTCACGGTCTTGGACGCCAGCGTGGCCACTTCTGATTCGTTGTTGCAGGAGAACCGTCCCACGTACAGGTCCGGATGCCAGTCGCCGATTCCGTCCATGGTGGCGAAGGGCAGGTCGGTGGCGATACTGTCCCCGCCGCTCGAATCGGTGAAGCAGGGGACCTGAGCGGTGTCCCCCACCAGGAGAACGAACGCAGGGGGAACGCTCCAGGTTTCGTAGGCCTCCTGGATGTAGTCGGCGATCGATTCGGCCGTGCTCGCCGGAATATCGGAGAGCCTTGTCATGGTTACCTGGTAACCCATTGTTTGCTTGAGAATCGCAAAGCCGCTCATCTCGTCCGCAAAATCGTCATGTGTGATGATCAGGTATCCCGGAGGGGTGTCGAGAGTGTCCTTGCCTCCCGAAGCAAAGGTCTCGTTATTGAGAAATACTCTCGATGCGAAAGTGTCGAAATCGGGCGAAGCGTAACGTGTGAGTCGGCGCCTGGTTTCATCCATGTCGCCGCCCTTGAATGTGATCCCTATCTCTATGTGGGTCAGGTACCTGATTGCGTCTGCTTCGGGGTTGTACTGAACCGGGAAGATCTCCACCTGGATGAAGCGGTGTGCCCGCACTTGCCCGGAATCCGCTATGCGCGCCGCCGCGACCGGCAAGAACGCATCAACTCCGTATGAAGACTCATCGAACTCGAAGTCCATCGCCTCGCGCGCCCCGGGGATCTTGGGAACAGGTTGCTGGGTTGGGAAGATCCGATTATCGATTCCCAGATCCGACAGCGATACTTCCTCGTATCGTATTTTCACGATCTCGAGCACGGGCATCGCGCCCTGTGGGATCTCCAAGTGCTCTCGAAGAACAGGCAGCGAAGGAGCGCCGATTTCGGTGGTAGCCCCGCAGCGCGGAGACGAGATTTGCGTGAAAGTTCCCTCATCGGTTGTAACCGATACGGCGTCGAGACCCGCAAAATCCACGGTGAAAACAGCCTCCTCGTATCCGGATTCGACGAGGGTTGTTCTGGGCGACGGATCCGCCCCGGTGGACCCCCAGGAGATCCATCCGGCAGACGATGTGGCGGGTGAGGCAATCAGAAAGAACAGGACCACAGCAAGAACGGTAAGTATTTTCATTGCTCGGCTCTCCTCGAGAGGTCAATCTCTATTAAAGCATAAGACAATGCCGAGCTGTTAACAAACCGTATACGCCCATCGCATGTTTTCTTATAGAATACGCGCAATGAAGGAGCATTTGTGAACGAGAGCAGACAGGTTGATGTGGCGATAATCGGCGGAGGCATCGTCGGAGTCGCCACCGGCATGGCCCTTGGCGAGGCCGGCATCTCCGTGGTTATCCTGGAGAAGGAGGATCGCCTCGCCGCCCATCAAACCGGCAACAATAGCGGCGTCGTCCATTCGGGGCTTTATTACAAGCCCGGCACTCTCAAGGCCGATAACTGCGTGAGGGGCGCGAAACTGCTCTATCGTTTTTGCGAGGAGCACGGTATCGCCCACGAGAGGTGCGGGAAGATCGTGGTGGCCACCCGGGAGGAGGAACTCCCGTCTCTCGACG
>JAUVAN010000160.1 GCA_030591725.1 Deltaproteobacteria bacterium | reverse complement strand
GTGTTCTCCCACCAGGCGATGTCATTGGCATTACTCGCCGCGCCGAGCACGTCCATGTCTCCATCTCCGTCAACGTCCGCCGCGTATACCGAATTGGCATCCATGAATGCCCCATCCACCGAGTGCTTGGTCCATGAGGATCCGTCGCCTGCGGTGTTCTCCCACCAGACAATGTCATCGTCTCCTAATGCCGCGCCGAGCACATCCATATCGCCGTCTCCGTCAACGTCCGCCACGTAGACCGAAATGGCGCCGGCAAATGTCCCATCCACCGCGTGCCCGGTCCAGTTCGGGTCGCAGTCCGTATCCGTGTCGGTATCGGTGTCGGTATCGGTGTCCGTGTCGGTATCGGTGTCCGTGTCGGTATCGGTGTCCGTGTCGGTATCGGTGTCCGTGTCGGTATCAGTGTCGCTATCGGTATCGGTGTCCGCATCGGTGTCAGTATCTACATCCGTGTCGGTATCCGTGCTTCCTCCGTCGCCGATGCTGAGGTCCGTCTTCATGAGGCTGCAACCGCAAATCAGGATCATCGCCAGCAGGAGGAGCGAGACGAGGCCCGCCTTTGCGCGTTTAAACAAACGGGCGCTACGGCGTGGTTTTCGTTCTTCGAGTGTCATCTAGAACCTCCCCTTCAAGGCGGCGCCGACAAATCCAGGACCGGCCGATGGTGCAAAAGCGACGTCGATATCTTCTTCTTTTTCGCCGTTCTTCGCTCCGACAATGATCATCACAACACCGGCGACAACCGCCACGCCGCCGACGACGTACAATACGTCAGCCGTCAAGGCGAGGTTATCGCGTTTATCGAGGGCATCCTGATCTTGGGGATCGCAAACACCGTCGTCGCACTTCTTCACCAGGTCGCTGTCCGCCGAAAGCATTGTCCCTCCGACGATACCGCCGCCTATCAGCACCGCGCCGCCCACCGCAGTTACGGCCCAACCGGCCTTCCACAGATTTGAACGTTCCTTGCGCGACTCCTCGTCCAAAGGACCGGCCTCTTCCGGATCCTCAGCGGATTTCTCTTCGGGACTATCAGGCACGGGCTCGACAGAAGGCTTGTTTTTCACCTCAATGGTCGTCCTCTGGCCGCCGCTTACCCGAACTATCCTGTCAACGAGGATCTCATCGACCTTCTTCACGACCACCCTGTGCTCCACACCGGCGGATATCATCAGGGAGCCGGAAAGAGGTGCGCGTCCCCTCTCAACATCGTCGATTATAATCAAGCATCCGCTGGGTACGGTAACCTCCACCGAGCCCACCATCCGGCGAAGCCTGTCCACCTCTTCGAGAACTTCTTTCTGTCGTTCGCCCCGGATTTCGTCGCCACCCCTGGCAAGGTATCTCTCGAAGGCTTCCAGAGCCAATCCATAACGCTTTGCCGCAGCCTCGCTCTGACCGATGTTGTAGAGCAGTTTCCAATTGGGTGAGAGCTTGTGGGCCAGGCGAAAAGCATCGGCCGCGTTTTTGAAGTCGTTCGCCTTGAACAGTTCCCTGCCCTCCGAAAAAGCCGTCTTTGCTTTTTCGGACACCTCGTCTGCCGAGGCTGTGCCGGTTATCAGAAATGGCAACACCAGCACCATTATCATTGTCCATCTCATGACTACTCCATCGCCTGCCGGCTTGCTGCTTTGGACGGTACTATATCGCAGAAAATGTTGTGTAATCCAGCGAAACCGATCGTCGGCTTGAGGGCGCCATTGTCATCACTATAGTTGATGATCTGTATGCTCTTTCATCAGCGCGACCAGTCGTCCTCCGTCCACGGAAAGGGTCTGACCCGTTACGAACGGTGCGGTCGCCAGGTACGCCACCGCCCCCGCGATGTCCTGTGGCGTGCCCTCCCGTCCCATGGGAATCCCATCGATCACCTCACGCCTCATTGTAGGCGAGTACCACTCGGGAAAGAGCACGGCCCCGGGACATACGGCATTCACCCTCACACCCCGGGTTGCGAACTCCAGGGCCTTGCGCAAGGTGAGCGACAGGAGGGCCTTCTTCGTGAGCGAATATGCCTTGAATCCTGAAAACTCCACCAGGCCGGCCAGATCGGCGATATTCACAATGGAGCCGCCGCTCTCGATCAGATAGGGAGTCACGAGTTCCACCAATCTGGTCGGCACGTCTACGTTGAGGACTTTCATTATCGCGAGATCGGTTATCTCGCCGTCGTCCGACACAAAGGTTGCAGCGTTGTTGACCAGGAGATCCAGGCGCCCGGTGGTCCCGATCACCTCTTCCACGAGCTTGCCCGTAGCGCCGGGTTGTGTGAGATCGGCGAAAAACGAATCAGCTTTCAGACCGAGGTCGGTCAGCTTTTCGACGAGATCGTTCGCCGCCTGTCGCGAGCCGTTGTGGTGGATGGCCACGCGAAAGGAATCCCCGGCCAGACGCTCGCAAATCGAACGCCCGACCCGCACGGCTCCACCCGTGACAAGAGCGACGGGAAGGTCCACGGGGGTTTTGGTACCTGCGTGATTCATGATACCTTTACAAGATAGGTGATAATTACTCGGATGTTTTACAATCGAAATTGCCATCTTCCCATCAAAAACGTGTTTTGCGCGCTTCAGGCGACGATCTGCCTGCTGTTGCCTCTCGTTGTCTGGGCCCAGACCGAAACACCACCGCCGAGACCCGTAAAGTGTCCGGTGGAAAAATGTCTGATCGTCGAGTACGAGGAGTCGCTTGCGGGGGAGGCCGCCACTCTCGTGGACGCGCTGGCCATTCGCCTTGCCAGATACGACATGACCGTTCGTATCGGGGCGGGAGCGGCGGATCCCGAGACCGCCGTCGATGAAGTGGGGAAGGGCGGAGTTGCGGGGGACGCAGAAAACCAATGGTTCTGGGTCGTCCATTTGAGGCAGCTCTCCGGGGAGTACATCCTTTTGGCAGTGGACAACCTGGCCACCTCGAAAGGGGACGACGTGGTCCGGGAGATCAGGCGGACCGAGAGTATCGGATCAACGGCATGGACCATGGCAATAGTGGTGGAAGAGGCAGTTACTCCATATCTGGAAGAAGGATCCGTCGCCGCTCTCGGAGCCGGGCTGGCCATCATAGAGCCGCCGGTTGTGGGTGGCGTGAAGAAAGAGCATCCAATCGAGGAAACGGAATATCCGTATATGCGGAGCCTGGGCCTCGCCCTGACCATGTACACGGTGCTGGAGACAGGCGATTTCATCGCCGGCCCACGGTTCACGCTGGAAGGAGCGTTCTCCAAAAGGGTGACGGCCTCCGTGTCGGTCGCCTGGGCCGGATGGTCCGAATTCCATGCCCATGACGTGGATGGATCCCAGAGCCTGGTGCCCATCGACATCCTGTTCGGCTATGCCATCCTTCCCGGTCGGATGGTGGAGCTTGGCGTGTCGGCCGGGGTATCCGTGGGCTTTGCCGTGTACAAGACATCGGGGCCGCAAAGGGACCGCCTCGACCTGCTTTTCGAGCCTTCCGGGCAAGCCCTCATGAGGGCCATTTTTCACATTTACGGACCCTGGAAAATTTACGCGGACGGCGGTGTGGCGCTGCCGTTCGTGCGTGACGTGCTCAAAAATCAGAACCAGATTGTATACGAACGCGGCTGGATTGTTCCCGTCTTCGATATTGGTATACAATTGTGGTTGTGAAGGGGAATAGAAAAAAGTTTTTACAACTACAACGGGTTTTCATAATTAAACCGTAATGACAGCGACTAATAAAAAGGACGGCAGGAAAAGAAAGCGATCTCGCGAGGGAAAAGCCATGTCCGTTGGTGTGATCGAAAAAATCGGTATCGCCGTAAAGCGAAAGGCCAGGGTCGACCCGGTCGCCGATATCGTTGCGAGCGCCAAGGAGGGTGATCCCGCCGCGTTCAGGCACTTGTTCGAAAAGCACGTCGCGGGCGTTCATCGTCATCTTTCTCTGTTAATCGGCCCCAATGAAGATGTGGATGATCTGGTTCAATTGGTTTTTCTGAACGTTTATCAGTCTATCGGAAGATTCAGGGGCAAGTCGGCGTTTTCGACATGGTTGTTCAGAATCACAATAAACGTGGCCCGCCAGGAAATTCGGATGCGGGGCCGCAGACGGAGGCTGTCCTCCGCCATATGCGAGGTGAGCAAGGTTGCGGTAACCGGAACGAAGCAGAACCAGGAAGGATCCCTGTCCACCTGGCAGCAAATCTACAAGGTGCTGGACAGGCTCTCCCCCAAGAAGAGGGAAACGTTTATTTTGTACATGTACGAGGGGTATTCCCTGGAGGAGATAGCCCGTCTGCTGGGATCGTCGGTGTCCACCATCGGATCGAGGTTGCAGGCCGGACGCAAGGAGATCCTCGCGATAATGGCGAGCGAGAAGAAGAGATGAGCAGGCGAAGAAGCGAGTGTGGTCGCGCCATGCGCGATTTCCTGAGACAAGACAGCCTCGACGCTGTGCGCCGGGGGCGTCTGGAGTTGCACTTGCGTCGGTGCGATATGTGCCGCGCCGCCGCCGAGGGTCTGACAGTCATCTCGAGCGCCAGGCCCAAGATGCAACCCATCGAGGATATCCACAGCCGCAGGATCTACGACCGCCTCATCCCCGCAGTTCATGAGATCGCCGTCGATCTTGCGTCTGCCAGGAAAAAGCCGGCCCGTGTGGTCACCCCGATCTTCGGGCTCTACGCTGCGGCGGCCGCAGTTGCGGCGGTGGTGTTGGTAGTAGGTCTCCTCCCGGATTCCCAGGAGGTTACTGATCCCAGCGCGGTTCAGGCGGATCAGACCATTTTGGAGATAACCCATAACGCGACCATGGATCGATGCGAGGGTACGGCCATAGTCGATGGTCGCAAGGTCGGTGGCGTGGACAGTTCTTTCGCGGTTCGCCTCGGCACCGAGATAGCCGTCAACGATGGTGGAAGGTTCAATTTCCGCATAGGACATGTCGCGCGGGTGGCCCTTGTCGGGGACACGCGATGGAGGATCAGCAATATCACCGAGGACCTCATGGAGATGGAGCTGGACATGGGGCGCATCGCCGTCGAGTTCGACGGCAGCGGCGGGCAGATGCTTGACATCCGCACCCCCGACTCCATCGTGCGGGTTCGGGGAACCATTTTCATGGTGGAGGTCGTTCCCAACGGCGGTACGCAGGTCAGCGTTTTCGAAGGGCGCGTCGATGTGGTCTCGCTTCTTGGAACCAACAGGACAGTCGAGTTGACCGGGGGCAAGCTCGTATCCATCCCCTTCTCGAAGGAGGGTGTCGTGGATATCGGGGACGGACAGCGAGCCCTGGCTGGAGAGATAATCGATCTGGAGGACAGCTTCGTGGCCACCGCCGGAAGGCTGGTGCATTTCGACGGAAGTCCGCGACGTGTGAAAGTGGAGGTCGAAGGCCGACTTCTCGGATACTCACCTCTGACGGTGAGGCTCCCGGACGGACCGGTGCAATATCGCCTCTCCTCGCCGGGCATGGAGCCGCTGGAATCCAGGCTGGCCCACGAGCAGGTGGGAGAGAACGTATCCTTTGAGCTGGCCCCTGCCACCAACTATCAGCCGGTGGTGACCGCCGACGGCGATCAGAACGAATCTGGAAAGAAGAGCAAACGATCCGCCCTTAACAGGGCAACCCCTCATAAACGTTGGGGCCTGATCGAGAGGGCGCACGCGGCGATGACCGCAGGCGACATCCCCTTCGCTATAGGACTCCTCGAGCGGGCGACCGTGGCATCCACTGGTGATCGGCTGGTCAACGGCCTCTCGCTGCTGGCAGAGTGTTACTCGTCCGTCGGTCGCTTCAAGGCCGCCGCCGACACCTTCGATCGCGTCTCCGGACTGGTCATGGGAACCAAGATCGCGCAGAACTCGCACTACGAGGTCGGGCGCCTGTCAATGGATCGCCTCGGCGATTTCGGCCGGGCCCGGGCCGCCTTCACCGCCTACCTGGCATCACCCCTGGAGGGCGATCTCAAGGAGGCTGCCTACTTCTCCCTGTGCGAGCTCGACGGACGCGAGGGATCCCACCGGGAAGCGCTTCACTGCTTCAATAACTTCCTGAGGACCTTCCCTGGAGGTTACCACGAGCCCAACGCGAGGCTGTGGCGAGGCGCCCTCTATCAGGATGTGTTGAAACGGTGGGCGGACGCGGAACGAGACCTCATGGCGTTCATCCAGGCCAAGCCCAGGCACCCCCGAGCCGAGGAGGCCCGGTACAGGGTCGCTCTGGGAAGATATCACGCGGACGATAAGCGCGGCTCCCTGAGAATGATCAAGGAGTACCTGTCCGAGCATCCCGATGGTCAGTATCGGGTGAGGGCCCTTCGTCTCAAACGGGCAATTGTCGATCCGGATTTTTCACTTCAGTCCAATCTAAAGTAATATCCTGCAACAATGTTGGATCATCCATACGCCCACCTTCTGGGGAAAGTCGAACGTCCAGGTAGATATCTGGGTGGTGAGTACGGGGCCGTCGAGGCGCCGGCGCACGCGAAGATACGAATGGCGCTCGCGTTTCCGGACGCCTACGAAATAGGGATGAGCCACATCGGACTGTCGGTGCTGTACCAGGTGGTGAACCGCATGGAGGGAATGTCCGCCGAGAGGGTCTTCATGCCCTGGCCGGACATGGAAGCACAACTCCGCTCGCAGGGGTTGCCCCTGTTATCCCTGGAGTCTGCGCGCCCGCTCTCGGAGTTCGATCTTTTGGGATTCTCCCTCCAGTACGATCTCACGTACACCAATCTCATTGCCATGCTCGATCTGGGAGGCGTTCCGCGCCGCGCCGCACAGCGGTCACAGGGACATCCCATCGTTCTGGCGGGCGGTCCCCTGGCGTGCCACTGCGAACCCCTCGCTCCATTCCTGGACCTGGTTCTCGTGGGTGACGGGGAGGAAGCCCTTCCGGAGCTGTTGAATGCTCTCGCCCGGTGTGTGGACGACGGAATCGGACGAACGGAAACCATCGCCAGGCTGCACACCCTGCCGTTCGTGTTCTCGCCGGGCCTCCTCGAAAGACGCCTTGACGAGACCTCCCATCGACAGGTGGTGGTGTGCGATGACGGCCCGTCGGCCACAAGGGCGACGATCTCATCCCTGGACGCTCAGCCTTTCGGCAACGGACCGGTGCCCATGATCAGCGCGGTCTTCGATCGATTCAGCCTGGAGATCGCCCGTGGGTGCGCCGAGGGTTGCCGATTTTGCCAGGCTGGTTTCCTGTACCGACCGGTTCGCGAGCGATCCCCGAAGGAGGCCTTCGCCGCCGTCGATCGGGGCGTGAACTGTCTGGGCTTCGACGAGATCACCCTTGCCGCACTTTCATCCGCCGACCACAGCCGGATCGAGGACATCGTTTGCGGATTGGGAGAGCGTTTCACGCAGGATCGCGTCTCCATCTCCGTGCCGTCGCTGCGCGCGTACGGTCTTCGCGAAGAGCTCATCGAGGTTGTCGGGAGATTGCGGGCCTCAGGAGTGACCCTGGCGCCGGAGGCGGGGAGCCAGCGTCTTCGTGACGTGGTCAACAAGAACGTGAACGAGGTCGATCTGATGAGCGCCGCCGCCCGGTTCTTCGACCGGGGGTTCAACAGGATAAAGCTCTACTTCATGCTCGGCCTCCCCTCCGAGACCGACGAGGATCTGGAGGCGATCATCGAGCTTGCGGCGTCCATTCGGAAGATGGGCATGAGCAGGCTCTCCGGCCGCAGGACACAGATCGTGGTGTCGGTCTCCACGTTCGTGCCCAAGCCCTTCACCCCGTTCGAGCGTGAGGAGATGATCGGAATAGACGAGATCCGCAGGCGCCAGGCGCTTCTCACCAGGCTCGGTAGAGGGCACAAGCTGGATCTTCGCTTGCACGACCCCCGCCTGTCCAGGCTGGAGGGTATCTTCTCCCGAGGCGACGTGAGCCTCAGCGACCATCTGGAGCGCGCCGTGGATCTCGGCGCTCGTTTCGACGGGTGGGGTGAAATGTTCAAGGACAAGATCTGGGAGAAGGTGTTCGATGGTCATGACGTGGACACACTTCTCGAAGAAATTCCCGGCGAGGCGGCCTTGCCGTGGAACCACGTGGATGTGGGGTTGACCTCCGACTTCCTGAACGATGACCGAGAAAGGGCGCGTGAAGCCGTCACCACCCGACCGTGCGGGAGATACAGCGGGGAAGCGGGGCAGGCGCCGGCGTTTGTATGTCACACCTGCGGGCTGCGGTGTAGACCGGATGACGTTCCGATGAGGACGAAGCGCGAGCCTAGTGTCATGCCGGCGGAGCGTCCCGTACCCGGGCCCAGGGGAACTCCCCGTCCGAAGCCGCTGCCGGGCCCGGAGGAGGAGTCCGTGAGAGTTCGCATGACCCTGGCAAAGTGGGGCAGGCAGGCCTTCATCGGGCACCTCGACCTGATGCGGCACTTCACCAGGAGTCTTCGCAGGGCGGGTCTCAAGGTCCTGTACACCCGCGGATTTCACCCCAAACCGAAGATAGAGACGGCGCCGCCGTTGCCCCTCGGAACATCCGGCCTCGCGGAGCCCATGGATCTCCACCTGGCGGATCCTCCACGGGATGAGGAGATCATCGAGCTGTTGCGCCACGCCGTTCCGCCGGACATGGAGGTAACCTCCATCAGGCGACTGGCCGACGGCGAGAAAAAACTCGCAAAGGCCCTCGAGGCGGCGCGGTACGTCGTGCTCCTGGATGCGATTCGTTCGGATGTCGAGGCCGCTGTCGACAAGATTCTTGCATCCGACAGCATCGAGGTCGAACGAACCCGCAAGAACAAGACGAAGAAGATCGACGTTCGGCCCTTCGTTCGAGAAGCACGGGTGCTCGACCGGATACCGACCGATCTTCGACTCGGGCCCACCGGCGAGCGCGTGGCCGTGGAGATCATCCTCGAGGTGCCGGGATCCGGCGGAGCGAGACCCATAGAGGTGCTGCAACCTTTCCTGCAGGACGCCATCGAAACCGCGTGGATTGTCCGCACCGGGTGGATCTTGAAGGAAGGGTAGGGGGGATCGGAGTTTG
>JAUVAN010000368.1 GCA_030591725.1 Deltaproteobacteria bacterium | reverse complement strand
GGACGTGCACGACCTGCATCTGGTCGCCGGCCATCCGGTCGATCTCCCGCGCCGTGAAGGCCGTGTCGTCGCCGCCGATGCTCACCAGGTAATCAACCTCAAGCTCCGTGAGAACACCCAGAACGTTGCGCATCATGTCCGGATCGCCGGTCGGGTTGACCCGGGACGTGCGGAGGATGGAGCCGCCCCGGTAATGGATCCTCGACACGCGGTCGATGGTGAGGCGCTCCACGTATCTTGTCGATCCCTTGGAGAGCCATTTGTAGCCGTCGTAGATACCCAGCACCTTGCAGCCCAGGTTGATCGCCTCGATGGTCGCCGAACGGATCACGCCGTTGATGCCCGGCGCGGGACCGCCTCCCACCAGAATGGCGAGGGTCTTGTTGGTGATGCGAGACGCCGGGCTCGGAATCACACTGGATTCTCTAATCATGTACGTCCTCCTCGTTCGCCGGATGATACACCAAACATCCATCATAGATGGTATGATTGTTTTTCAAATGGAGGGGAACGACGATGAACAGAATACATTTCTTTTTAGTGAGCCTGCTCGTGGCTGCATTCGTGTGCACCACCGGGTGCTCGGACGGCTCGTCGATCGACGACGGAACGACAGACACTGACTCTGACAGTGACACCGACACCGATACCGACACGGACACGGACACCGATACGGATACCGACAGTGACACGGATACTGATTCCGAGTGCGAGTGCCACGAGCAACAGCCAGAGACACTCGGCGACTGTGACGCCGGAGAAGCGCTTGTGCCGGTGGAGACGGTAATCGCCGAGGTAGTCGATGTGTTCTGCAACTACACCGGTCCTTCCAGCTCGGCCGCAGAAGCAGAGGTTGACTACGTCGGCAGCTACTATAACGGCTACGCCGTCATCAAGGGCTCAACCGGATGGAGCGATTTCGTGTCCGTGTGCATAGAGAACAGTATCACCATGACGGAGTCGGACTTCCCGGAGATAGACTTTGCGGCGCAGCGCGCTGTGTTATTCATGGCGGCCTACGAGTACGATTGCACTCCCAGTCCCGGTAGCGGTGTGCTGGATGCAACTCGCATCGGCGACCTCAATGACGGCACAGTCCAGGTCAACGGGTACTTCTACAACACGGATTCAAACATCGATTGCGATCTGGAGGGATTCGGTTGGCTGGGAGCATGGATCGTGGTTTTGGACACGACAAGCCAGATCCGTGCGTGTCTCGAACTCGCCATCTTCCCACCTTGATGAGGACAGGTTGGACTCTGAATTGAGAGATCCAGCCTTGTTCCGAGTGTCCACCAAGTCCACAACGTCCATGTTGTCCACTTGAACAGCGGTCCGGGGTTTCGTTTTCCCCCTCCCTTGTTTAATATGCCCCCATGACCAACAAGAAGCGAGACAGTCTCGAATCCGCGGTCGGCGGCAGGCACGGAAACCCAAAGGGGCGTTTCGGGACGTTCGGCGGTGTGTTCACGCCTTGCGTGCTGACCATCCTGGGCGTCATCATGTTCATGCGCGCCGGTTACGTGACCGGCTACTCGGGCCTGTGGATGGGGCTGGTGATCCTGGGCATCGCCAAGCTGATAACCACGCTGACCACGCTCAGCATCTCGGCCATCGCGACTAACCTGGACATGAAGGTGGGTGGCGTCTACTTCATGATCTCGCGGGTGCTCGGCCCGGATTTCGGCGGGTCCATCGGCATCACCCTGTTCTTCGCGCAGGCGGTTGGGGTTGCGTTCTACACCATCGGTTTCACGGAGGCGTTCTTCGCGCTTCTGGGGATAGAGAACGTGTTCATCGGCAGGATCGTCTCGACCGTGATGGTGGTGGGCATCTTCATCCTTACCTTCAAGGGCGCGGACGTGGCGCTGAAGGCCCAGTACGTCGTGCTGGCCATACTGCTCATTGCCGTGGCCAGCTTCATCGTGGGCGGCATCATGGATTTCGACCAGACCGTCCTCGAGACAAACCTCAAGCCGGGGTTCACCGACAAGGTGACATTCTGGGCCGCCTTCGCCATCTTCTTCCCTGCCGCCACGGGCATCACGGCGGGCGCCAACATGTCGGGGGATCTCAAAAAACCCTCGAGCGCGATCCCCTGGGGAACCCTGCTGGCCATCCTTTTCACCCTCGCGGTCTACGCGGTCCAGCTGGTGCTGATGGCCGGATCTTCCTCTCGTGAGGCCCTGCAGACGGACGGCTATCAGGCGCTCCAGGACATGAGCATCTTCTTCCCCCTCATCATCGCCGGCGTGTTCGCCGCCACCCTGAGCTCGGCTCTCGGCAGTTTTCTCGGCGCTCCGAGGATACTGCAGGCAATGGGGCAGGATCGCCTGATGGGGGTGATGGTCTTCTTCGGCAAGGGCTCGGGGGAAAACAACGAACCTCGTCGGGCCACCGTGCTCACTTTCGTCATCGCGGTCGCCGTCATCTGGGCCGGCGATCTCAACGCAGTCGCCGAGGTCATCTCCATGTTCTTCCTGATCGCCTACGGCATGATCAACCTGTCCGCCTTCGTGGAAAGCAAGAGCGCCAACCCGAGCTTTCGGCCCAGGTTCAAGGCCTTTCACTGGGTGACCGCGCTGGCCGGAGCGATCGGGTGCGGCATCGCGATGTTCGAGATAAACCAGACCTACGCCATCGTGGCGCTGGGGATCTCGGGGATGATCTACTTCTACTTGAGGAAGCGCGACATCCATACCAACTTCGGAGACGCCAAGCGCGGCTATATCTTCCAGAAGACCCGGGACAATCTCTTTTACCTGGAGCAGGCCAAAGTTCATCCCAAAAACTGGCGACCGATCCTCGTCGCCATCACGGAGACCTCCTCGCGGTCGACGCATATGATCAGGGCCGGCGCGTGGCTGGAGAGCAGGCGCGGACTCTACACGGTGGCCGCTTTTGCGCAGAGGCCGAACGAAGCTCTGTCCGCGAGGATGGCCTTTCGCGATTCCCAGCGAGAGCAACTGCGCCGACAACTGGAGGCGGACGAGATAACGGCCTTCTCCGAAGTGGTGGTGGTGAACGAGTTCTTCGAGGGGCTCGCCACTTTCATGCAGAGCTACTCCATAGGCGGCCTGAGACCCAACACGGTGATCATCGAAGTTCCACCTCCGGGCGACGGCGAAGCGCGCGAGAGGTTCCTGGGAACGATCGACCTGCTCATCGCGTTCAAGGTCAACATGGTGGTGTTCAAGCCCGGCGAGCTGTCCATCGAAAAACGCCGCAGGACCATCGACCTGTGGTGGCGCGGGGAGAAGAACGGAAGCCTGATGGCCCTGTTCGCCTACCTGATGACCCTCGACAAGACCTGGGCCGGCGCCAATCTGCGAATTCTGCGGATAGTCGAAAGCGACGAAGAAGAGCGCGCCGCGAGAATACACCTGAACCAGCTCAAGACCCTCACGCGCATCACCGCGCGCATCGAGATCATCCGGTCAAATGATTCCCCCACCATGATCATCGTCGACAAATCCGCGCCCGTCGCCGACCTGGTGTTGCTGGGGATGAGCGCCGCCGGCGGAGAGGAGACCCGGCGCTACTTCGCCGCCATGGAGCCCATCTACGAGAAGATGCCTATAATGATCTTCGTTCAATCAAACGGCGAGGCCGACGTCTTCGCGTGAGATCCTGAAAACGTCAGGCTTTCCAGAGGATCTCGCGAATACCCCGGCAGAGCATGGCGAACTTCTTTTTATCGAAGTGCGCAGCGGTATAGTAGTTGCCATCCCCCAGCGCCGACCAGTACACGGCGTCCGCTTTCCTGCTCGGGTTCATCAGGTGTCTGTATGCCTGTCGGTACGACGGTCTCTGCGAGTCAGGGTTGATCCTCGCGTAGAAATCGTCGACGGCGTGCTGCCAGCTTTCGAACGATCGCCATGCGGCGTCCGGTACCTCGTGGACTTTGCCGTCGTCGCCGATCTCCTCGGTGTACATCACGTAGTACGGGCCGCGCCAGGAGCCTTGCTGAACTCCCCATGCGTTGTAGTTCCAGACATTCTGCCGCCAGCCGGAGGCGACGATGGCGTGGG
>JAUVAN010000223.1 GCA_030591725.1 Deltaproteobacteria bacterium | reverse complement strand
GAATGGTCCTGTCCCTTGTGGATAGTGTGACGGGCACGAAGCTGGGAAGCGTCGCGAAGCAAGTGCGGAGTATCATGGATGGTGAAAAACCGGATTTCTTCGAGCTGCTCAAGTCCGCGGCGTCGTTTGTTCCGAGGGGCACCATGGTAGGTCAGCTGCTCGGGAAGGCGGTCGACCTGACCGACACCTTTCAGAAGACCGTCAAGAAGGTGCAAAAGGTCAGGGTCGCCGTCGGCAAGGTCAGGACCGCCGGTGAGGCGTTGAAGAGCGGGAACGTGGATCCCGGAGCGCTGTTCAATGTTGATGTTTCAATTCAGGATGCGAGCAAACAGATAGTGTTCATGAAGGACATGAATGCTCGCGTGGAAATCCAGAATCAGCTGAAAGGCCTGGGGCTGTTCTAGCTAGAACGAATCCGGATCGTATGGTTGCCCGGGTTGTGGTTGTGGCTGTGGCCGAGGCTGCGGCTGCGGCTGTCCGGGGGGTGGTTGTTTGAATCCACCGCCGAACGAGTCGGGATCGGCCGGTTGTCCCGTCTGGGACGGATAGGCGTTGTATCCCGGCGTCGGCGCCGCACCCTGGATGGAGATGTTGTACAGGGCGCTCTGTCTCTGATTCTTGAACTTCGGGAAGTTGATTTCCCCGAGACCCTTTTCCAGACAGTTCTTGAGCCCCGGAACGTTGCTGGGGAGAATCTGCAGGTTGGATGACTTTCCTGTCGCTCCCGTGATCATGAACTTCATTCGGATCGATCTCAGGCCGGGGCGAAGGCCGAGGGCCACCTGTACGCACGGCTTGAGAGCCTGTTGGTTGGCGACGATGGTATCGGAGATAACCTGCCTGTTGAGTGAGCGAGGCCGCCTGGCAGCCTCCGTGGCCGCCGCGCTGGCTTCTGCCTCGGCCTGTGCCGCCGCATCAGCCTGTGCCGCCGCATCGGCGTGTGCCGCCGCCGCTGCCTCGGCCTTGGCCGCCGCCTCCGGATCGAGCAACTCCAGGAGCTGGCTCTTCAATTCGGGCAAGGTCTGGAAATCGTCCCTGACGGACGCAACGAATTGCTCTCCGGGCTGTCCGCCGTGGGTGAGTATGCCCTTTCCGGCCATGGCGAGGGCGTCCTCATGTCCCAGGAACGAGGAGTCGGCGTGATAGAGAGTGATGAACTGGGTCAAGGTTCCCACCACGGAAGGATCGCCCAGCGCGTCGATTGCAAACGCGATCTCCCTGATTGCCTCCACCGGTGTTTCGTAATTCATCAGGTGTGTCAGCAGTCCCGGAACGGCCGACCGGTCGTTCATGTTTACAAGAGCGGGTGCGACGACCTGCATGGGCGGGGCCTGGGTCTGCTCGAGGAAATCGTAGCGCATGTGGAGCGCCTTGACGAGATACTGAGATCCGATGGTCCGCTTGGCGAGAGCCTGTACCACGGCGTCGCGGAGGCCCTTGGGTATGCTTGCGTCCGAATATATTGTCAGCAGATCCTGCGTGACCTCGGGGATCGGGAAGTCGGCGATGAGGAAGGCGGCATATGCCCTGATCGGCATCATCCGGTTGTCCTTGTCCCACATCATTTCCTTGAGGCCGATGATCGGATCAGCTGCTGCTGTGGCGGCTCCACCCTGGGGCCTGAAGCCGTTAGCGTCGAAGGTGGCCGTCAGCACATTGTGGCCGGTTTCCTTGCTCCAGGTCTCGTTGCCGGAGCTCGCGTCGATGAAGAATATCTTGCCATCGCTGTCGACACCGATGACCCCGCCCGGCACCGGTCGCATGCTCTCGATATCCTGGTCGGAGCGAAAGGTCCAGCGAACCCGGCTCGTGGTCGAGTCGAGGGCGACAACATAACGCCAGTAATGAAGGTAAAAGAGATTATCGGACATCGCGATGGGCGATGCGCCGTCGACTGTCGGCAACCAGTGGAATCGGATTTTTTCAGACGCGGAACGCCCTGCGATCGGCCTGCCGAATGCATCGCTCTTGAACCCCGGATCTCCGGGAACAGGCTCCAGATTTGGAACGAACATGGTGGAGCCCTCGCGCGTTCCCGTTGCCGCTTTCTCGTCGAATCGGAAGATGCTGCTCAGGCTCATGCCGGTTGCGGCAGAGCCGAAGTAAACCCCGGATTGGCTGGCGTCCACGAAATTTATCGTGTAGTCGTCAGCGCGAAGTCTGCAGATTTCCTTGCCTTCCTTCGCGTCCAGCACGGCGATTTTCTGCCGATCCCACGGGACGAAAACGTATTTGCCGTAAATGGCCGGAGCGCCGAGCAGTCCGCCGCCGGAAGAGTTGTCCCAGCGCATGTGGCCGTTCTTTGCGTTGATGCCCAGGATCCGTCCGTTGGCGTACGCGCCGGCTTCCTCACCGCCGACACCGACCGAGACCACAGCCATGTCGCCGTAAAGGTCGGCGCCGTGGTAGTTCCAGCCTTCGTCGATGGTGATGGTCCAGAGCTCCTGTCCGTTTTGAAGTGAGTGCCCCGCGATCTTGAAACCGGATTGGAAGACGAGCAGGTCGCCCTTTAACGTGATCTGAGAACTGACCGGGGGGGTAATCTTCCAGATCTCGTTTCCGGAATTGAGGTCGATGGCCACGATGGCACGAGGATCTTCCTCGATGACCAGTATCGCCACGGGAACGCCCATGGAGTTACTGATGCCTCCCACTGGCTGGGGTGCTTCCAGCCCGCTCACGATGGATCTCATATCTTCCGGTTTGTTGTCCGGAAATCCGGCTCCGAACGCCGCTGCGGTGGTTTCGAAAAACGAGCCGCAGATTTCGCCGGCCGCGCCGAAGGAGAAGATCACGATAAGCGCGATGAGGGATGCCCTTGTTGCTTTCGCTATTTTTTCGCGTGTCATTTTCTGCTCCTCTAATCGGCAATCTGGCGGATCATGCGGCAAACCTTCTTGTACAGAGGATTTTCATCTTCCTCCGTGCCCTTTGGGAAGGTGGCCTTGTAAGCGACCGCGAACTTCTTGACGTCCGGTCCGGCGAGCTCCTTGAGTTTGTCGAGAATCTCCGCCTTGGCCTTGTTGGGAATGGCCTTCCTGGTGAGAAACTGCTCGAATCCCGGCAGCAAGACCGCCACGTTCATTTTGCCGAGGTAGTTGGCGAGTCGCTGGGCGTCCTCTGCGCTGCCGATCTGCCCTATTGCGATGACGGCGGCGTAGACCCCCCGATCAAAAGCCTGAAAGAGGATGGGGACGGACTTCGCGCTGCCCTTATTTCCGAGGGCGAGAGCGGCGGTGCTGCGCACCTGGGCGTCAGAATCACGCAACTTGTTTTCAAAAGCTGGAATGATCTTGGAGTCATTGTATCCCTCGAGCGCGAACAGGGCAGCGATCCTCGCGTCCGGTCGACGATGGTCCAGATACTCGAGCAGAAGGGCCGTGGAACTCTTGGAGCGGATGGAGCCCAACGCCTGGATGATACTGTTGGTGATGTCGTTGCGAGGACCCGTTCGCAACAGATCGCTGAGCGGCCCTACCGCCGTCGTCGATCCGGAAGCCGCCAGGATCTGGATGCTGGTCATGACCTCTTCCGGGTTGGGGCTCTTCAACTTGTGAATTGCGTCCCTGATCTCTGCGCGCCCGACTTTTTGGGCGTGACCGTTCCCAGCGCCCAGAAACAACATTGCCAGAATCAGGAGTATCGACACTCTGTACATTGTCCACCTCGTCCGTATATAAAGATTCAGAACAACTACCCATATCAGTAACATTTAAGGTTTTCAACTGCTGATAAGGTTTCTCAATCAGGGGTATACTTGCCGGGCATGAAGAGTTTTCATAGCCATCTTATAGGACGCGCCCGTCTTTTACTGGGAGCGGCCGCCCTGTCGTCAGCGTGGATATTTTCGGGTCCGGCGCCCCAGGACAACGCTGATGCGGACGCGGTGAATCGCCTGTGCGCCGGTGAGCGATGCCCCGTAGCCACGGAGGGAACATTCAACTGGGTATGGCCCAAGCGGGTAGCCGCGAGTGGCCCGATGAGCTGGCATCCGGCTGTTTTTTTGGCGCACCCCGTTGTCGATGGGCCGAGGGATCTGTTCGTGGCCGATTTTCGAGTGACCTCGCGGGGAACGCCGAGGGATATTCGCCGTCTGACGAATTTGACCAGAACCGCCGCCGGCGATGAGGAGACCCTGGCCTGTGCTCCGGATGGGCGAGTCGCGTTCGGAGCGAAGATCGCCGGCACATTCAACGGGGTGACGGTCCTGGATTTCAAAGGTGAGCCCGAGCGGCTCACAGCCGGATGGAGCAGGGGCTGGAAGCTTGCAAACAGCATTACCAATTTTCAGAGAACCGGCCGCACAGAAGGAATATCCTGGAGAACCTACATGTTTTCCGACTTATCGAATCGGATGGATCTCCGATTCGCGACGCCCGACTGGGGGCTGGTTGTGGAGACTTCGTCGGAGAGTTTTCGGATAGATCGTAGCGGCGGCACCGGGGTTTCCAACGTGATCGTACAGGAGATGGTCAAGGGCCGCCCCGCGTTTCTTGCGTGGTTGGTGGATACGATCAGGGCGGTTCAATGGGTCGGGCGCAGGAAGATCGAGTGGCTCGAAAAAATCTGGTTTGATCTCAACGATTGGATGGCCAGGACGCGATATCAACTGGTCGGCGAAGAGCAGGGCGAGGAGATAAAGCGTTTCGCTTCATTTGAGGAGGAGCGGGAGTCGGTCGGGATCCCCGGCTGGCCACCGGAAAATCTAGATCCCGTTCTCAAGCGGGCCAGGTCGGGGGAAGGCGTGTGGATCCCCGTCAGGGACGAGGTTTTCATACCTGCGACCGGAGGGCCGCCGCTTTTCTATGAAACCTACATGCGAACTGACAGGGAGAGACTTTTCTCCAAGGTGTTTCTCTCCGCGTGGGATCCGTCGACGGTGGAGTTGCGGATAATGGCCGGAGTTCGAGAGCCGATATCCACAACCGGGCTTCGGGGTAACGGCGAGGTGCCGAGGGAGGACGTGGACCGTCTGGTGGCGGCCTTCAACGGCGCGTTTCAGGCCCTGCACGGGGAGTGGGGCATGGTCCTCGACAGAAAGGACTTTCTCCCCCCGCGCGCTTACGGGGCGACAGTGGCCGTCTACGATGACGGTGGTGTGGCCATGGGCACGTGGCCCCATCCCGTGGTCGCCATGCCGGAGGGCATGAAAGATCTTCGCCAAAACGTCCACCCGTTGGTGGAAAGTGGCGAATTCAACCCGTACGGGCGCAAGTGGTGGGGTGGGGTTCCCCAGGGTGTCGATGAGCGTGTGATCACGGCCCGTAGCGGGATCTGTCTCACTTTCAGTGGGAAGCTCATTTATTTTTGGGGGCAGCATCTTTCACCCGAGTCGCTCGGTGCGGCGATGGTGGCGGCAAGGTGTGACTACGGCATTCACCTCGACATGAACGCAGGACACTGTGGATTTGAGTATTATCGCGTAGATCAGGTTGGGGATCAGGTCGCGCTTCAGGGGGACCTGAGGAAGAAGACGGAGGCGCAGGGCCCGGTACCGCGAAGATCGGACCTGCTCTTCAGAGCGCGGAAGATGGCGGGCGACATGGGGCATATGCGGTTCCCCCGTTACATCGCCAGGGATCCCAGAGACTTTTTCTATCTCTTGCGCAAGCCGACGATCTTCGACCGTTCGCCCATTGTCGGGTTGGACGGGAAGGATACCGATTGGTCCCCCATTGGATCGAGCAAGGGTTATCCTGTGCCAGCCGTCGTTGCGAGTGTGGGCGACGAGGGCAAATTGTACAGATTCGATCTCGGTCAGGTTCGATTGTCCATACAGGGCGAGCGTCCGAACGACGCGTTGCTGGCGATTCCGTTCGTCTCCTCGTCGCGAGGGATAGCAACCGGCCTGATCATCGACGGGCGTGAGGAGCGCCCCTGGCAGTCCGGGGAGCCCGGGTTGGATCTCGAGGGTGGAAAGCCGTCCATGTTGGACTCCGGTTCCAGGGGGAAAGGTGAGACGGCCGTCCAGGGTGTATGGCCTGCGGTGGCGCGCCTCCTGGACGTACGGTACGCGCTGGGAGTGGACCCCGAAGGGTACCTGGTTGCGGCTTGCGCCAAGGGGATCGACGGTCTCACCGGAATGCTCGAGGGTGTGGGAGCTGAAAAGACCTTCGCTCTCATTCATCCGGATACGGCGTCCGATGAGAAAGTTCGCTGGCTTGTGGTGCGATCGCACCCGGTGGCGGCGTGGAGACGGATTTTCAAGGACGTGAAACCGGTTTCTGAAGCGGTGTGGCGAAAGGTTTTCAGAAGTCGCGGCAGATTGCTTGATCACGACGAGGAATGACAGATGTACATAGTTTGAATGAACACTCAGTTTCGCCTTGCCAGTTGATTGACTTCAATCAATGCGCGTGAGATATTTTCAATCCATGTGGATTTTGATCAACAAATTCGGAGACTAATAGTGAAGAAGCCGATTCCATTTGGGAAATACTATTTGTTGGACCGAATCGCCGTTGGGGGGATGGCTGAGGTTTTCAAGGCCAAGGCTTTCGGGGTTGAGGGTTTCGAACGCCTCATCGCAGTCAAGCGGATCCTTCCGAGTATCGCTGAGGATGAAGAGTTCATCACCATGTTCATCGACGAGGCGAAAATCGCGGTGCAACTCCAGCACGCGAACATCGCCCAGATCTTTGATTTGGGGAAAGTCGGGGATTCCTTCTTCATCGCAATGGAGTACGTGGCCGGCAAGGATGTCCGGGCCATTTTCGACGCGATGCGGAAGAGAGCGGAGCCCGTGCCGATCCCGATGGCCGCATACATCGCCATGAAGGTCTGCGAGGGCCTCGACTACGCCCACAACAAAAAGGATGCGTCCAGCAGGGATCTCAATCTCGTTCACAGGGACGTTTCTCCACAGAATATTCTCGTCTCGTTTGACGGGGAGGTGAAGATAATTGATTTCGGCATCGCCAAGGCCGCCGGAAAGGCCGGCAAGACCCAGGCGGGCATTCTCAAGGGCAAGTTCGGTTACATGTCGCCCGAGCAGGTGAGAGGGCTTCCTCTCGACCGAAGATCGGACATCTTCGCCATCGGTATTTGCCTGTGGGAGATGCTGACCGGTGAGCGCCTCTTTATCGGAGAGAGTGATTTCTCGACACTCGAAAAGGTGCGGAATGTCGAGATAGTTCCGCCGTCCAGCTACAATAAAAGGATTC
>JAUVAN010000296.1 GCA_030591725.1 Deltaproteobacteria bacterium | reverse complement strand
GGAACGTTCACCGATTTTCTGCTCACCCACGACGACGGCACTAGCCAGGTGTACAAGGTGCTGTCCACACCGGACGACCCCTCGATAGCCACCCTTCGGGGAATCGAGGAGATGGCCCTGGATCGCAAGATGGCGACGGGGGATTTCCTGGACGAAGTCGAGGTCATCGTGCACGGCACCACGGTCACGACCAACGCGGTGCTGACCAGGACAGGGGCGAAGACCGGGCTCATCACCACCAAGGGCGTGCGGGACGCGCTGGAGATGCGGCGCGGGATTCGCGAGGAGCAGTACAATAACCGCTTTGAGAACGTGCGCCCCCTGGTGGAGCGCTATCTGCGATGTCCTGTCGACGAGCGCCTGGACTACAAGGGCGACGTCATCACGCCCATGCAGGTTTCCGATGTTGAAGACGCCTGTTCGCTGTTTGAAAAGGAGGGAGTGGAGGCGGTGGCAATCTGCTTCATGAACTCCTTCGAGAACGGAGAGCACGAGCTCGCGGCCCGGGAAATTGTCCTGGAGAAATTGCCGGATACGTATCTCACCACGTCGTGTGTTTTCCTGCCGTCGATCAGGTATTACGACCGGATAAGCACTACGGTTCTCAACTCCTATGTCGGGCCCATTCTCAGACGCTACCTCGACGCCTTGCTAGAGAAGCTGGACAAGCTGAAGTTCAAGGGGGTCCTTCTGATAATGGCCTCCAATGGGGGAGTAGTTGCGCCCAAGGTGGCCGGCGACGCTGCGGCAGTGACCCTCCTGTCCGGTCCCGCCGGGGGACCCGTGGCCGGCGTATGGTACACGGGGGAGCAGGGCTATGACGACTGCATTACCATGGACATGGGCGGCACCTCGTTCGATACGGCCCTGGTCAAGGACAGGACCCCCATGGTGACAACGTCGGGTGAGATCAACAGATTGCGCATCGCGTTGCCCATGCTCAACGTGGTTACCATCGGCGCGGGGGGAGGCTCCGTCGGCTGGATCGACGAGGGCGGCCTGCTCAGGATGGGGCCGCAGAGCGCCGGATCCAAACCCGGTCCTGTTTGCTACGGACTCGGCGGAACGGAACCGACCTGCACCGACGCGGATCTGGTTTTGGGATATCTCGACAAGGACTATTTCGCCGGCGGCAAGATCGCGCTGGATCTGGAAAAGGCACAGCACGCCATCGAGGAAAAGATCGCGGGGCCCCTGGGGCTGGATTTACACGAGGCGGCGGCGGGGATGTACGACCTCATAAACACCAACATGGCGGCGGCCGTGAGGGAGGTCGCTGTCAAACAGGGACAGGACCCACGCGACTTCCCCCTGGTGGTGGCCGGCGGCGCCGGGCCGAATCACGCCTGCCGGATAGCCCTTGAACTGGAGATCCCGCTGCTCATGGTTCCCCGGGAATCTTCCATCTTCTGCGCGGCCGGCATGCTCATGAGCGATATCAAGCACAGCTTCGTCAAGACCTACGCGACCCGGCTGGAAGAGGCCGACGTGGAACGGTTTGGAAGACTGTTCAATGACATGCGCAAGGCCGGGGTGGAGATGCTCAAGTCCGAGGGTTTCGACTCCAGGACTGCGAGGTTCGTCTACTCCCTCGATCTCCGTTACGTCAACCAGTACCACGAGGTGGAGGTCGAGATGCCGATGGGCGCGGTGAAGGCCTGCGACTTCAAGGCCATGGCCGAGAAATTTCACCCGATACACAACAAGCTGTTCGGCTACTCTCTCGAAGAGGAGGGGACTCCCGTCGAGTTGATAAACATGCGCCTCGTGACCGTGGGAGTCACAGACAAACCCAGATTTCTGCCCATGGAGTTTACGGGCAAGGATCCTCAGAAGGCATTCAAGCACAAGAGGCGTGTCTATCTTCCACAGGAGAAGGGGTTTGCGGAGGTTTCGGTGTACGACGGGCTGGCGCTCGAGTTCGGCAACCGCATCGAGGGGCCGGCCATCATCGAGCAGGTGAACACCACCACCCTCGTCACCTCCGAGTACCGGGTACTCGTCGACAAGTACGGCAACTACACAATGTATCTTGCCTCAATGGAGGACGAAGCCGTCAGAAGAGCAGGACTGTAAGCCGGAAATATTTTTCGGGGGGCTACTACTCCATGAACACGAGCACCCACACCGTGCTGCCGTCTCCGCCGTCCGACGCGCCGAGGCCGATCTCGGTAAGCACCGGTCCGTGGCCGCCGAAGTCGTGGTAGTCGATCGACATCCTACCGAAGGTATTGTTTGTGCTCATGTAGTGCTCGTCCGTGGTCACCATGTAGGGCGATTCGTTGACCCCGTCGACCCAGAAGTACCCCGCGTCGACCACATCGACTCCACTGGGTGAGGCCCCACCGGCGACGGCGTCCGCTTCAATCTGGGCGATCGCGGCGGCGGTGTCGTTCCAGGTCATCACCAGGGGCCAGGTGTAGTCAGTGTGGAACTCTCCGGCGCCCATGGGAACGCCCCAGTAGCGATCGTGGGTCGAGTAGTCCTGCCGCCACTGGTTGATGATATCGGCCATGTCGTGCACGTCGGTGATCGTTGCGTCCGAGCCGAAGCTGGGTTCGCCCGGGTCCAGATCACTGTCGGTGTCCGTGTCTCCGTCCGCGTCGGTATCCCCATCCGAATCTGTGTCCGAATCGGTATCCCCATCCGAGTCGGAGTCAGAGTCGGAATCAGAGTCCGAACCGAAATTCGGGGAGTCCCCTCCACCGCTATCGCAGCCGACGCCCAGGCAACCAACTAATGCCAGAAATAGAATCCAAACGAATAGTTTGCAGTGTTTCATGACCACCTCCATCAGACATATTGATAGTCAATGATGTGAAAACGGCTCATTTTTTTCGCAAACAACAGACGGAAATCCGGCTGGCTCCAGCCTTAACTTGCGATATAGTGTTCTTTTGGAGGGGCGGGCCAATGCGCGTCAGGGCGGACATGTCGTCATGCCTGTGCGCAAGAGTGGAGCGTTTTCTTGGCGAAAAATGCACGAGGATCAACCGGGCGCTGGCCATCGATTCTGGGCGCAGCAAGTCGTCCATTTCTGGCGGCTATCCGCCGGGCCGGCTACGACACGAGCGACCTGGATGTGCTCTTTCGCACCCAGATTCTCGTGCTGCACGCCATCCTGACGAGCTTCCTGACACTGACCTACTCGTATAGTCACTGGCAAAGCGGCGCCTTTGGCCTGGCCGGACTTTTCATTGTTTTCGCGGTCGCAATCTTTGCGCTCCTGGTAGTGCTGAGGTTCAAGGGGGCCATTCGCCTGGCGGCCCACGGTACGTTATTCATTGGCATAGCGTTCACGATTGTCGCGACGTACTTGACTGGTGGACTGCGGATGACCAACATCTGTCCATTCATCGTCATCGTTGTCTCGTCAATCTTTCTGCTCGGGTGGGGCGGTATGGGTTGGGCGGCGCTGGCAGTCCTCGCGGCGGTGGCTTTCGAGTTGGCGGGTCTGAGTGGTTTTTCCTTTCCCGATCACGTGCCCCCGGAGAGCCGGAGCGCCGATGCCTTTCTCACGTGGCTGGTAGGCATCGTGATCGTGTGGGTCCTGGTGGCCTGCTACGAGGCTGCCCGTGTCTACTCACTTCGCCGGCGGGAGGAGGCCGAGGCGGCGCGTTCCCAGTTCCTCGCGAACGTCAGTCATGAGCTGCGCACACCCCTCCACGCCATCATGGGCATGAACCGCAGCGCCCTGCGCGGCGATCTACCATCGTCGGTGCGGGTGGCGCTCGATACTTCGCAGGACAGCGCAGAGGCCCTGCTGGCGCTGATCGACGATCTGCTGGATCTGGCAAGTATGGAGCGCCATCGTTTCACTCTGAAGACCCGGGATTTCGATCCGGCAAAGGTGGTCGAGCGGGTAGCCAGCGTGCTGCGTTTCCGTTGTGAAGAGCGAGGCCTCGATCTGGCCATCGCAGTGGATCCGGCGGTTCCGAGTTGGGTGAGTGGCGACGGCAACAGATTGCAGCAGGTGCTGATGAACCTGGGCTCCAATGCCATCAAGTACACCGAGCGGGGGGGCATCAAGATATCGGTGAGCCCGGTGGAAATGGAGGGTGGTAAACAGGTCTGTCGTTTTTCGGTGGCCGATACCGGCATCGGTATCGCTGAAGCGGACAGGGAACGGATCTTCGATCAGTTCACCCAGCTGGACGGCTCGTTGAGGCGCGCCCACGATGGTTCCGGGTTGGGGCTATTCATCGCCCGGGAGATCGTCAGCGCCATGCAAGGTCACATCGAGATTGAGAGCACTGTCGGCGAGGGCAGCACCTTCCATGTCATCGTCCCCTTCGAATCTCCGAGCGCCGATCCTCCGGAGCAGGCCCCGTCGCATGAGGGTGACTCGGTTGCGCTCGCAGGGACCCGCGTGCTCCTGGTGGATGACGACGAGGTGAATCTCGAGGTAGCCACGCTCATGCTGGAGGAGTTCTGCGAGCACGTGTGGGTGGCGCGAGACGGTCTGCAGGCCATCGAAAAGTGGACCTCCGAGCAGCCCGACGTGATCTTGATGGATATCCAGATGCCCGAAATGGACGGGTTGGAGGCGATTCGCCGCATTCGCGAGCGCGAGCAGGCAGAGGGGCAGGGACCGGTTCCTATACTTGCGATGACAGGCCACGGTACGGAGCATTATCGCCACAAGTGCCAGTCGGCCGGCGCCGATGCCTGCCTCTTCAAGCCTTTCCGCTTCGAAGAGTTGCGTGACGCGATTTCGGCCATCGCCGTATACTCACGTCGATGATAGTATTGATTACAACAACCACGACATATCATTGTGCGGACTTTCGCACGGGGAGGATCAATTATGCGATCGCTTTTTGCCTGGAAACTGGCGTTAGTATTGGCGGTCGTGGGCCTGTGGGCCGGATGCTCCGACGGCGGGGGTTCGAGCGGCGACCACGATGCTTCAAACTCTGATTCCGATTCCGACTCGGATGGAGACACGGACTCGGACAGCGACTCGGATTCGGATTCCGACACGGACGGAGACCTGCCGGCCGAGTGCCTGGTAACGTCGGACTTCTGCACTCTGTGGTGCTGCGCCTGCATGGTCTGCACTGAGTTGGGTATCCAGGAGGGGGACTGTCTCGACAACGGCGGCGAGATCTGTATGTCGCTGTGCGTGCAGACCCTCGAGGGCGCCGACTCCGAGTGCCTCGACGCGGCAGAAGAGTACGTCGATGATCTAAAAGCGGTGATTGACGATCCCGACAACTGGCTCACCTGCGACAGCACTGTCGATAACAACCACCCCTTCGATGAAGGTAGCTGCCCGGAACTCAATCCCTGACACCTGCTCCGATTCATCCGACCATCGTTCGTTTGACTGAATGAACAATCGTGGATATACTTGGGATATACATCGAAGGGTTGTGAGATGCTCGCGAAAATAAAAAAATGGGGAAACAGTCAGGGGCTGCGACTTGCCAGGCATCTGCTCGCGGATGTTCAAATCGATG
>JAUVAN010000008.1 GCA_030591725.1 Deltaproteobacteria bacterium | reverse complement strand
CGACGGCCTCGGGCGGGAGCCCGGGCAGTAACTGCCGAACATCTTGCGGGGCGCTTTCGAGCTCGGCGACGACGATGTCGCTCACCAGAAGTGTCAGCTCGCCATTACGGGCAGCTTCGAAAAGAGCAATTGATTCCCGAGCGAATTCCTCGTCCAGACAGCCCCCGACGACCGAAGTGTCTACGTACACACGATATCGCTTCATCTCGTCCCTCTTTTCATCATGGCAACGGTCCACACCAACTTCCAGAATCACCCATGGGTTTGCGTTTCTCGGTAGGAAACCGCACTCCTTCAACAGATGTCATGGTGTCTTTGGGTTTGTCGCTTACCAACAGTGTCGCCCCACAGTTTTTTTTGTTATCGACTGCAACTACAGTGTAGTATTTTTCTGTTTGGGGAGTGAACTGGAAATGTGCCTGACAAAAACGGGCATTAGCATAGTGCCAAACTGTAAAACTGGTCGTTTTGCCGGCCTGAATAGCTTTGAAAGGTGTTTCACCTTTCACCACAGATCCATCAGCCCAATAGCCAAAGAGCCATTTCCTTCCTATGCAACCCTCATGCTGTTCATAAATCACCAAGCCCACATCCAAACTAGATTTGTCTACCAGTCTGATTTGGGAGGTCGGAACACCGATCGGTACTGTGTACTTGGGTGCGCCACCACACCCGCCACAAACCAGCACGGTCGCAAGCGCCATCAAAACCAAGTACCTCATCGCCCATCCTCTCGTTTTGCACGTGAGAGTATTCTAACATGGACCTTCACGTTTGATGTTTACAATCTACGGACAATCTACGGACAGTTCCCCGGCACCGGGGTGCAGGAATCGTCGAGGTTGTCGTGGACATCTATAGTTGTAGGTCCGCTGGCGAGCTGGTCCAGAAGATCGCACACCTCGCACTCGGGGAGAATGTCGTTGCTTTCGATCGCCAAGCTCTCGCCCACCGAGTTGAGAGAACTCAGGCCGTCCAGGTTGTTAAGGGAGTTGTTGAAGGCGATGATAGCGGTTCTGTGCACCGAGGTAAGGGCGCTTAGCCCGTCCAGGTTTGTGAGGGCGTCGTTGAAATTGATCCACAGGTCCTGGCCCACCGAAGTAAGGGCGCTTAGCCCGTCCAGGCTTGTGAATGTGTCGTTGTTGTGTATTGACAGGTCATCGCCCACCGAGATGAGACTGCTCAATCCGTCCAGGTTGGCAAGGGCGTCATTGTAATGAATCTTCAAGTCCTCACCCACCGCTGTGAGGCAACCCAACTCGTTCAGGTCGGCGCATGACGCGCAATTGATTTTCAGGTTTCCCGAGATCGAGGAGTATCCCACGATGGTTGAAAGATCCGATTGTGTGTGGATCTCGAAATTGCCGATGTACTCTCCCAGAGTGCACTCGATCGGACCTGTGTCTGAGTCCGTATCCGTGTCTGAGTCCGTATCCATGTCTGAGTCCGTATCGGTATCCGCACCGGCATCGTTTCCCATGAGGATTTCTTGCATGGACCAGCAACCCGCTGAAATTGCGGCTGCGATTGCAAGCGTCAGGATCAATAGAAGATTCCTGATGCCGATCATCACGCCCTAACCCCCATCTTTCAAGGACGCGACAAGTCTATTCAGGTTTTCGAGTTCGTTCTCGAGGCTTTCAACGTGCTTTCGTTCTTCGGATCGTTTTCGCCTCTGGTCTTTGTGGACGACAAACCACACGAGGGACATGGCTACGAGTCCGACAGCGAAGCTCACGAGCATTACCGCAAAGGCGGTGGCCTCGAACGCCGCCGCGCTGGGATCGGGACTCCAGGGGGCGGACGGGATGTTGATGGCCACCCACGAGTCATTGGCGATGATGAAAAACAGCGCGAAGATCCCCAATACGGCGCCGGCAATGGCGGCGACAAGGGCCTTCAGACGCGGCGTCCCCGTTTTTGAAAATGCTCTCAGCACTGGTTGGGTCCCAGCTTTTCGAAGAACGGAACCAGCGTCCTGTAGGTTTCGTCCATGTGCTCGGGCATGACCCTCGCGTCAGCCAGCAGAGGCATGAAGTTGGTGTCGCCGTCCCAGCGAGGGACGATGTGGATGTGAATATGATCCGCAATTCCCGCGCCCGCAGCTTTCCCCAGATTCATTCCCAGATTCAGGCCTCCGGGTTTCAGGGCTTCCTTGAGGATAGTTTGTGCTTTCACCACCAGCTCGAAGAACACGGACTGCTCCGCCGGGGTCAGATCCTCCAGGTTCGACACGTGCCTGGTTGGGACGACCATGATGTGACCGTGGGTGTACGGATAGCGATTCATTATCACGAAGGCTTCCGGGCACGACGCCAGAACCATGTTCACCTCGCGGCGCTCTTCGCCGTCCTCGCATGCTTCGCATAAAACGCATTTGTCGGATTTTGGTTCCAGAATGTAGTCCATCCTCCACGGGGCCCACAGGGTCTTGCTCATATCATTTCCCTCGAAGTCGTCATGGTTAATGCCAAATCGTCAGCAAAGCATTATACTTCGGCTTTGAAGATGTTGAACAAAGTAATTGCATGCGGTTTACTGTCGGCGCTTGCGCTCCTCGCGCCACGGATGCCGATGGCGGATAATCCGAGCGCGAAATCCGCTCGATGGATCGTCCAAATGGACCGACCGTCTCTGGTGGAGGCTGTCCGTGAAGGGTCGATATCAGTTCCCCGATTACGGGGTGGCAGACTCGATCTCAGCAGCGACCAGGCAAAAAAATGTCTCTGGCACCTTTATGAGAGCCATGGCGTATTCCGCAAAGAACTCCACGGGAACTGGCCGGAAGCTAATGTGGAACATGAGTATTCGATACTCTTTAACGGGCTTGTGGTATCCGGCGTTTCCAGGGAGGAATTGGCGCGCATTCCCGGGGTGAAATCAGTAACGCGAACGGATACGACTCTCTACACCCCCACCCTGGACGCGACCCTGGACATGATCGGCGTGAGTGACTTCTGGCAGAACCTGGGAGGACAGGAGTTCGCAGGGGAGGGCGTGCGCGTTGCGGTCATCGATACAGGGATAGACATTCTCAATCCGTTCTTTGATCCGGCACAGTTCGCGATGCCGGTGGGATATCCACTTGGAGAAACCGCATTCACTACCGCAAAGGTCATTGCTGCGCGGGCGTATTTCCGCTCGGGTGATCCGGTCAATCTGGAAAAGGACACCGACGATCCGGTGGATCACAGAGGGCACGGCTCTCATTGCGCGGGTATCGTAGCGGGTAATATGGAAACGGTCTTCGACCTTTCAGGCACGCCGGTGACGGTGAGCGGTGTGGCCCCGCGTGCCTACCTGATGAACTACAAGGTTTTCTATACCGCCGAATCGGGACAGTCCGGTGCTTATGATCCGGAGCTCATGGCCGCCTTCGAGGACGCCGTTGTCGACGGAGCTGATGTCATTTCTTGCTCCTGGGGCGGGCCGGACGACATGGTGGAAGGCACTGCGGCGTCAGTAGTGTATACCTCGGCAATCGACGCCGGCGCAGTGGTTGTCTTCGCGGCGGGAAATGAGGGCAACGGACCGGGTACGATATCCCATCCGGGCACCCTGCCGGACGTGTTGACTGTCGGATCGTTCGACGCGGGGCGGTTCTTCGCCGGACTCGTTGAGGTGGTGACCCCGGCTCCGGTGCCCGCCGACCTGGCTGGTATGCCGGCTATCAAGGGTTCCATCAGCCCTTCCTTCGACGACGATCCGGTCGGGCCGCTTCCGGTTATCTCGGCTCGGACGGCGGGCGGGGGAACGAACAACGACGGATGCCTCGCCTTTCCGTGGGACGCCTTCGACGGCGCCATAGCGCTCATCGAAAGAGGAAACTGCACCTTCTCCTCCAAGGTGACGAACGCATACCTGGCCGGAGCGCCGGCCGTGATCATCTTCAACAATCTGGACCAGGCCGATCCAATGACAATGGGCGGTGTTTCCGTTCCGATCCCGGCGGTTCAGCTTGGAAATATCGATGGGATCGAGTTGGAGAAATGGGTCATCGACAACCCCGGAGCAACAGCGACTATCAACGACGGAATGCATTCGTACTTCGGGACCGGCTCGGTGGAGCCCATGGCGGGATCTTCAGGGCGTGGCCCCACGGACGACCCCGTGCTCAAGCCGGATATCGTGGCGCCTGGAGTGAGGGTGTTGTCTGCGGATGCGCATTCGGTCGGCAATAGCGGAGATCCCTGGGATTTGAAGTCGGGGACATCCATGGCCACTCCCCACGTGGCGGGCGCCGCGGCTCTGGTAAGACAGAGATATCCGGCTCTCGATCCCCGGGAGGTGCAGTCCCTGCTCACGGGCAGTGCGCGCCTGCCCAACAAGCGATACTTTCGGATACTCAGCATCGGTGCGGGACTTATGGATCTGACAGTGGCTTCCGACGCGCTGTCCTTCGCGATCCCTTGTGCCTTTTCATTAGGGGAAGGACATGCGGGGACGCTCTTTGCGGCGACGGTGCAGATCGGCGGCCCGTTCGCGTCTGACGGAAATGTGGAGATCCAGTGGCATCACCTCCAGGATTCCTTCGATCCTCCGGTGATCCCTATGGACGGAGAGACGATCGCGCTGATGGACAGCGCGTTGACCGTGGCCGTACAGACGCCCTTCGACGCTCCGGCCGGGGAATATGCCGGGCGTGTGCTGCTCGAATCAGGGACACAAAAAGTGACCATCCCCTACCATTATCGCGTGTTCCCGCCGCTGGAATACGAGCTCATGCTGCTGGACATGTCCTTTCGCGATCCCGCCGACACGACATTGCTAGATCTATACACGGACATGGCTCAGGAGGCGGGGCTGGCATACACGGTGTACCAGCTGCACGATGGGATCGCCGCGCCCCCGCTCGAAGAACTTCTTCGTCATTTCGTGGTGCTGGTTTTCACAGGTGACGACCAGGTGTCTCACAAGGGCACTATCGCAAAGCACACCTTCGATGCCCTTTCGACATACGCGTCAAAGGGCGGAAACATCGTCATTACAGGGCAGGGGCCCCTGAGGGGGAACGAGCATTCGAGGATCGATGGGTTCATGGGAGGCGTGACGAGCGGGTCCTTCCCGCTCTTCGATCAATACACCCAGGATGTGGTGGAACTTGAAGATTATCTGGTGCACCCAATAGATGAGGCTCCCTCCATGCTGGATATGCCTCTCGATATCGGTCCGGAGACGGACGGAATCGGGAATCTGGTCATGGCAGGCGAGCTCGGGTTGATGATGGGGCCGGGACTTCCCGATATTTTCGTGCAGCCGTTCTTGAAGATGTACGGCGAACCTTTCGGGGAAGGAGGCGGGGTGGTGGGTGTGCTCTTTGATCCGTATCTGGGCTACGGAGAGTACACGGAGATGGAGACGCTCAAGTATCGTGCGGCGCTGTTGGGCTTCGGTCTGGAGAGGGTCGGCAGCGCCACCTCGTTGACGGACGGACGTCAGGAGCTCTTCGAGTCGTTGATGTTATGGGTCTCCGAACGGATCAGCCTGTCGGTCCAGACCACAACCACGGACAGATATCTGATCCTGGATGCGGAGTACACTGGCGGTCCCCTCGAAAGCCTGGAGATCGATTTCGGTGACGGATCGGATCCGTCTTTTCACGATGCCGGGACCATATATTACGAGTACGACGATCTCGGCGAATACACGGTAGAAGTTCTCGCCCGGGCCTCCATGGGCGCCGCGGATATAGAGAGAGTGCAGATCTCCCTCACCGAGATACAACAGCCTGTCGAGTCGGACGCAGGGCAGGGACAATCGATCCCCCTGAGCGAGGAAATCGAGCCGCGATTCCGTGATTGTGGGTGTGCGCAGGTAGGAGGCGGTGACAGGGACGAGTCGTTACTTATCCTTCTTCTTCCACTTCTTCTTCTTATCTTTTGACTCTTTTTTTACTTCTTCTCCCTCTTCGCCTTCCGGAGCCTTTTTTCCGAGTCGTTGCCCCGCCAGCGTGACCTCTTCGTCCTCGTCGTAGACGCGAACGCGGATGGATCTGGAGAGATGTCGGTAGCTGGTCAGAATGTAGGTGTCGCCCGATTTCTTACCCACGAGCTTGACGTAGGCGCGGTTCCGCTTGGGGTCGTTCGCGGGGTCCTGTATCTGCTCCACCGAGACGACTGTGGGGTCCTCGCTGGCCCACTCGGGCACCATGCCCTCGATGTAGGCGCCTTTTTCACTCTGAACCCAGGAGCAGACATTCTCCTTGACCTGACCGGTCCACAGACGGAGTTTCTCGTGAGACAATTCGATGGCGCTGGGGATCTTTACCCTGACGGGAACGTCGAGCTTGATCTCGGTGCCGACCACCTCGATCTCCACGTTCGCCTCGCCGGAGGCCTTGGCTTCTATTGTGCCGTCCTGCTGACCAAGCCTGATGATCTTGGTATCAGTCGAAAAATAGACCACCTCCAGGCCTTCGGTGATCTTCTCGCCATCCGCGTCCAGGATGGAGATCTTGATCTGATCCTTGGCGCCGGCCTCGTCCAGAATGTAGTGTTCTTTCTCCGTCTTGATCTCGACAGGTGTTGGCGAGCATCCAAGCGCGAAAAGCGCTACCAATAAAATCAGGACAAGAGCCATGGTCGCTTTCATTTAGGTGCCTCCCCCTCTTTCTTGTTTTTTATGGTTAACGGTTTGCCCATCGGAGCTTTGATTCCGCTGACCCCTCGGTCTCCCCGTCGCATACCTTTGTTTCGCATGTGCGGCTGCCTGCCGGGGAGGCGGTTCGAGATGGTGTAACGGATGTCCACCTCGGACTCATCCGGATCGCCGGTGAAGACCTTCAGCACATGCCGTGACGGCTTGCTGTAGTCCCCCTTGGGATCAGCCACTTTCGTTTTCACGATGGCCTTCTTGCCCTTGGGAACTGAGAGATCGATTTCCAGGAGACCGTCTGGATCAACGATCTTCTTGATGTGAACGTTCTTTCCGGATCGCGATGAGAACACGATTTCTCTCTCGACGTAGCCCTCGCCTTCCCTGTGGAAGTAGAGGCTTTTTGTATACTGGAGATCGCCGACGATGTTGACCCGCGCCGGAATCTTGGCGCTCGTAACGTCGGAGCCGGTGAAGCGCACATCGATGTTGCCCATCACACGCCCGACTTTTCGGGTTCCCTTGAATGTGATCTCCCAGGTGGAGTTGGACTCGAGAACGCCGTCAATTTTTTTGAGAACGAACTGATCGTCATCTATCTTGACCTCGACGACCTTGACCTTTTCGGGTTCCCTGACCGCAATCTTGAACTCGCGCGTCGCTTTCTCGTTCTTGCCGAGCTGGCCGAAAGAGAGATGTCTCGGGGTGACTTCTACGTCCACGATGACGTCGCCCTCGATGTTCAGGAAGAACGTCGGCTGCTCGGTGTCGTTGGACATCACGGAGATACGCTTCTTGAGCTTGCCGGAACGGCCTCTCGTGTTTACGGTTACCTTGATTTCACCTTCCCCGCCCGGGGGAATCGCGTCCGTCGAAACGACGGTCGCTGTGCAACCTCACGAGCCTTTGGCGCGCTCGATAATCAAGTCCGCCTTGCCCTCGTTCTTTATTTTGAAAACGTGCTCGACCTTCTTCCCCTGTTTGACCTCTCCAAAGTTGAAGGTGGGCTGTGCCGATGCGATCTTGGGAGCCGTTGTGGCGTCCGCGCTTGCCGACTGTTCGCCAGTCGACGCGTCCTTCTTTTCCGCGTCCGCATTGTCCCCGCCGCAGCTACAGAAGCAGAACGCGGCTGCAAGACAGAGAGCAGCGACGCCGGAGAGCTGTTTTGTTCTCCTGGTCATCTGGTCTTCCTCCCTTGGGCGATGTACACGCCCGAAAGTTGTAGATTGCTGTTGTCAGGCTTTTATTTTACTTCGTCTGAGGTGTTCGGGACAGCGGGTTTATCGGCGGTTGCCGTTCCGGAGTCCGTCGCTCCCGCGGCGCCGGCGTCTGACTTGACTTTCGGCGAAGCGGCCTCAACGTTTTCTTTCTGATCGGTTTCTTCTGCGGGAGATTTGTCGGAAAGATCCGCGATGTCGACCTCCTCGCTTTGCCGGTCTTCATTTTCGAGCGCTCGTTTCTCGAGGCTTGTGCTCTTGGAGGAAGAGAAGAAGGCCAGGGATAGCGAAGTGATCATGAAGAGGGCCGCGACCACGCCGGTCGCTTTTCCGATGAATGAACCGACTCCCCGTGGTCCGAAAACGGTGGAACTACCGCCGCCGCCGAAAGCAGCACCCATCCCCGCGCCCTTTCCGGTCTGAAGCAAGATGACCAGAATGAGAAACAGGCAGAAGATCACATGTAAAACTGTCAGAAGAGTAATCATGGGTTGGTTTTCTACCCTTCGATTTCTACTTATGTCAAGAAGGTTCCCAATTGAGAATGAGGTCAGGCGCCGGCGATGATTCCGAGAAAGGAGTCGGGTTTGAGGGCGGCGCCGCCCACGAGGGCTCCGTCGACGTCCGGTTGCGCCATCAATTCGGCGGCGTTGTCGGGCTTTACGCTCCCTCCGTACTGGATGCGCACAGCGTCGGCCACGTCGCGGTCGAAGATCTCGGCCACCAGATTGCGAATGAATTTGTGAGCATCCTGAGCCTGGGCGGTGGTGGCGACCTTTCCAGTGCCGATGGCCCACACCGGCTCATAGGCGATGGTGATGTTTTTCATCTGATCGGAGGAAAGCCCTTCGAGACCGGCCCGGATCTGGATATTCAGGCGTTTCTCCGTCTCGTTTGCTTCCCTCTCCTCGATCAGTTCGCCCACGCAGAGGATCACATTCAGACCCTGTCCGAGGAGAGCTTCGAGTTTTTTGCGAATGATCTCATCGGATTCCATGAGGACATGTCGTCGCTCGGAGTGCCCCACCAGGGCGAAACTGCAGCCCGCGTCGGCGAGCATTCCGGCCGATATCTCACCGGTGAAGGCGCCGGATTTCTCGAAATAGACATCCTGCGCTCCGAGTTGAACGGCGCTGCCCTCGATGACACGGGCGACCGTCGGTATGGCCAGGAAGGGCGGAATGACCGCCACCTCGACCCCCGTATCGGCGGAAACGCCGTCGACCAGGGCTCCTGCAAGTTGTTCGGCCTGCTCGATGGTCATGTTCATTTTCCAGTTGCCGGCGATGTATGGTCTGCGCATTTTTAAACCTCGCAAGCCAGGGCTGTGATGCCCGGCAGAACTTTGCCTTCGAGTAGCTCCAGGGACGCCCCACCTCCGGTGGAGATGTGGTCGAAACCAGCCCCGAGCCCGGAGCGCTTGACCGCCGCAACGGAATCGCCGCCGCCCACCACGGACAGGGCCGACGAACCGGCGATGGCCTTCGCGATTGTCGTGGTGCCCGTGGAGAATTGCTCCTTCTCGAACATTCCCATTGGACCGTTCCAGAAGATGGTGCCCGCCCGCCCGAGTATTTCCTTGAAGGCGGCGCTGCTCTCAGGCCCGATATCGAACGCGACCATGTCATCGGGGATCTCCGAGGCCGGGACAGTCTGAGTGGCTGTGGAGTCGGCATTATCTGCCACGACTGAATCCGTCGGGAGAACAATCTTCACGTCCCTGGCCTGTGCCCTCGCGATCAGATCGCGGGCCAGTGGGAATTTGGATTCCTCGACCAGGGATTTTCCAACGGTCCCGCCGGTGGCGGCGATGAAGGTGTTGGCCATGGCTCCACCGATGATGAGAACGTTCACGCGTTCGAGCAGATTCTCGATTATCCCGATCTTGCCCGATACTTTCGCGCCGCCGAGAACGGCGATGTATGGTCTTGCGACATCTCCGAGCAATGCGCCCAGAGCCTGGATCTCCTTTTGCATCAGGAACCCCGCTGCCTTGTCCCTGACGATGGACGGGACGCCCACTGTGGAAGCATGAGCGCGGTGTGCGGTCCCGAAGGCGTCGTTGACGTAGATGTCCCCGAGGGCGGCGATTTCCTTTGCAAGGTGGGGGTCGTTCGCGGTCTCGCCGACGTGAAACCGCAGGTTTTCGAGCAGTACCACATGTCCGTCGCGCATATCCCGAACCACTTGCTTCGCGCCGTCCCCGACGCAGGAATCCGTCAGGGTGACCTCGCCCATATCGAGAATTTCGGCCAGGCGCATTGCGACCGGTTCGAGGCTCAGACTGGGATCGGGCTTGCCCTTCGGCCTTCCGAGGTGGCTCATGAGAATAACTCTCGCGCCGGCATCGAGGAGATAGTCGATGGTCGGCATCGCCGCTCGGATCCTGGTGTCGTCGCTGATCACATTGCCGTCGAAGGGCACGTTGAAGTCCACCCTGACCAGGACTTTCCGTCCCTCGATATTCAGATCGTCGAGGCTGGAGATTCTGGGTTCGTCCATGTCTACCTCAGCATCATCGCGGCCATGTCGATCATCCGGTTAGAGTATCCCCACTCGTTATCGTACCAGGAGAAGACCTTGATGCTCTTGCCGTTGATCACCTGGGTCAGCTGGGTGTCGACGATGGAGGAGTGGGGGTTGCCCAGGAAGTCGATGGAGACTAGATCCTCGTCCGAGCACGCGAGAATACCTTTCAGCGCGCCTTGCGATGCCGTCCTCAGAGCGTCGTTGATCTCTTCTGCGGTGGTATCTTTTAAAACATTGGCGGTCATCTCGACGATCGAGACGTTGGACGTGGGCACCCGGATGGCGAGACCGTCGATCTTGCCTTTCATCTCCGGCAGCACCAGTCCGACCGCACGTGCGGCGCCGGTAGTGGTGGGGATCATGGAGACTGCGGCTGCGCGAGCGCGCCGCATGTCCTTGTGTGGCTGGTCCAGGATCATCTGATCGTTGGTGTAAGCGTGGATGGTGGTCATCTGCGCGTCGACGATGCCGAGCTTGTCGTTGATTACCTTCACCACCGGGGCGAGACAGTTGGTTGTGCAAGATGCGTTGGAAACCACGTCGGGCTGATTTTTCTTGTACTCTTCATCGTTGATCCCCATGACGTAGGTCCCGTCGAGATCCTTGCCGGGGGCGCTGACTATAACCTTGCGGGCGCCGGCCTCGATGTGCTTGCCCGCGGTGGCCTTGTCGCGGAAAAGCCCCGTGCACTCCATGACCAGATCCACTCCGAGTTCCTTCCAGGGAAGGGCGGCGGGATCTCGCTGCGCAAAAACCGGAATCTCCACGCCGTCGACGATCATACCCTTTTCTCCCAGTGAGACCTCGCCTGGAAAGATGCGGTGGACAGAATCGTACTTGAACATGTGCGCCAGCATCTTGGGACTGGCGATGTCGTTGATGGCGGCGATCTCCATGTTGGAGTTGCCCCCTGCGGCCAAGATCCTGTGCACGCAACGACCAATGCGACCGTACCCGTTGATTGCGATTTTCTTTGCCATGATACGACTCCTTTTTTCTGCGCGGATCCGCCCCCTTTATGGGCGAATTCCAAGATAGACAAATCCTTCTTACGTCCGCTGATAAGAGGCGTCAAGCGGGTTCATGCAGGGATGTGGACAGGTCAGCCGTCGCTCGCCAGGGCGAGCTATGGCGAGATCTTGGACTTTGGAGTTTGTTGGCCAAAAAAGTATGTGGCAGTGTATAATCCCCGCCGTGAAATACTCTTCGATAATTGTTCCTGTATTCGCGCTCCTTTCGCTCGCGGCTGCTTCCTGCGAGGAGACTTTGGAAGTCTGCGCCCCCTGTGGGCTCCTGTCCGAGGGCGACGTTTCAATTACGGGTGATCCGAGATTGGACGGGACGCTGGAGGCGGTCTACCTGCTGGACAAGTGGGGCAGCCGAGCGATCGAGTCCTTTGACAACAATATGGCGTTGCTTGCGAAGGAGTACGGTGTGGAGATTCCCGAGGACGGGCGCTTCTCCGCCGGGGCGGTTGCGGATGTGGTTGCGGCGATCGATCAGGGCCTCTTCGGGGTCTCGGGGACCGAGATCAATGTTTCCATGGAGAGGCCGCGTTGCTGGATCGATTCCTCGGTCGCTCTCGAACGGCAGGTAGTGTGCGAGGAGGGGAGCGATCTCTATGTGCCTCCTGATTGCAGCGCCGAGCTTGAGGGGGCCTGCACCGGCTTTTGTGAGGGAGAGTGCATCGCTCGGGTGAGCGGATCAAATGTCAATTTGTGCACGGGCGTCTGTTACAGGGAGGCGGACCTTGCGGGGGACGAATGCCTTGTGGGTTGTATCGGATCCTGCGAGCAGGACGGTGGTGTCGAATGTCCGGGTCGTTGCTTCGGTCACTGTGACACGACTTGCATCGGATATTCCTCGCTCGGCCTTTGCAACAGTGATTGCGACGGCCTGTGCGTCGGAGTCTGCAACTCCCGGACCCCTTTCGACTGTCTGGGAGAATGCGAGGGTTTGTGCAGGGTTCCGGTAACGGAGGAAGGCGCCTGCGACGGGACGTGCATGGGTGATTGCGCGCAGGGGGAGTGCGCCGGCGCAAGCCGTTGTCGGGGGCATTTCCGCCCAAGGGGGTGTGACTCGAGCGTCAACGCGCGACAGGTCCTCCTGGATTGTCAGGAGATGACGCGATTGCTCGGCTGGGCGAACCTGTGCTGCGAACCGGCCGGCGTGCGGTCGGGAGTGGAGATGACCCCGCTTGCCACCGAGCTCGACAAGGGGCTCATCATCGCCCGTGTCGCCCAGCTGGAAAGCATACTTGCGGCAATACTCGACGACTACGGAAAGCTGTCGCTGCTAGTGGATGGGCTGGACGTGGCGCAAATGATCGACCCCGGAGATCTCAAGGATGAGTACCAGCTCGAGACGCGCCCGCGACCGGCGGGGGGGCTGTCCATGGAGGATCTGGAGACCTGGGGTTACGTGGAAGCCAGGGAGCACCTTCCCCTGACAGGGTTGAAGGCGAGGTTGGGGATGCTACGGATCAAGGGGACCAGCGGCGACTACGAGATCTCGGCGGGGTCGTTGCCCTGTGTGCAGCCGGCGCTCGAGGAGGCATGGTCGATGATCGACGTCCTGATACCCTGCACGGCGATCAACGAGGACGGGGATGACGTGATCGATTCGTTTGTCGAGAACAGGGCCGGCGGGCTCTACCGCGTCGCGGATGGAATGGAGATAATTCTGGAACTGGGCCTTTCAAGCGTGGATGAGTGAGGAAAGAGCAGTGAAGAAGCGAAAGATTACTCCGAGTAGGATAGCGATTTTAGTTGTGATCCTGGTTATGATCGCGGCGGCTGCATGGGTTTCTCACCAGAAGTGCTGGGGATCCCGGGCATGGATGTACGGGTACGATGAAGCGCATCGCGGCCTGGACGAGCATGGGCATCCCTGGATCGGGGCGGAAAAACCGGTAATTACGATTCACGAATATATCGATTATGAGTGCCCCCATTGTCCGGAAGCGCACATGCGCATGAGAAAGGCCATGAGATCCTGTCTCGACGAGGTTCGTCTTGTGCGTCACGACTACGCGAGAATGGCGTGCGTGCCCAACGACAAGGAAAAGCGTCGTAGCAGTTGCGCCGTGGCGAGGGCGGCGTTCTGCGCTTCAAAAGAGGGGCGGTACTGGGATTGGAATGATCGTGTGATGCAAAATCCCAGACCCCTGACCGGGCAGGAGAGGAAGAGCTACATCGGAGATACTGCCCGCGAAATGGGCTTCAACGAGAAGGCGTTCGATACGTGCATGTTCGAAACCGAAACGGTCGACATGGTGCAGGGCGTTTTCAGGGACACGAGAAAACTGGGCATCAGGCAGACACCCACGTACCTGGTGGATGGGGAGATGTACACCCTAGTAGAGGTCATCGACCTCATCGACGACCGGTTTTAATCCAAATCCTTCAAATCTGGCGTTTCGAAGATGATGACTGTCGGGCCGGGGTGGGGGACGCTGTTTTCGGTGGTTAAAGAAATCGTGTAATCACCCGAACGTTCCGGACAGAATGCGAGGGTTGCAAGTATCGACGGGCCTTTCCATTGTCGGGATTCTCCGGGCGAGTCGTTCTCTTTCAATTGCAGAAGGGTGATCCGTTCTGTTCGCGTGGCGGCTGCAACACCCATGCACCGACCCTTCTCGAGATGCGCGACGGCCTTCCATTTCGTTCGGTCGCCCCGGGGTTCCATCGAAAGTTCCTCGCGGGGATGCAGGGACAACCCTGCAAATCTGGCGGCGGCCTCCATGAGAGGGAAGGGCGGCTCCCCCGTCTTGACGGGCAGCTCGACCATGGGCAGTCGGTTCATCCAGATCTCCACCTCGCCCTCACCGCTCAGTGCGACAAGCTCCACGTCGTAGGATTCAGCGCCGCTGCAGCACATGGGGATCCTGCTCGTGAACCGGGACGATCTTCGCGCCTGGACGAACGCTCCATCCGCAGGTCTGATCTTGAGAGAGATATCCCGGATATTTTCCGGAGCAGTAGCCGATACCGCAAAGCAACCCTTTGCTTTCGTATCGAAGGTGAAGGCCAGCATGTCACCGGCGGCGATTCTTCCCCGGTGGAGCATCTGCCCGGGATCGTAACCGCTTTCCTCGAGGATCTCCTCGTTTCGTCTCACGGCGGCGCGAAGGGTGGTGGGGGGATCGGCGGGTTTGAGAGGAGGGCCGACAGATGGTGTGACGTCTTCCCGGCGCGAATGGAATGAGCCCATCATCAACTGTCCGGAACCGGCGATCACCTCCAGGACAAGAGACGCCCGGGCGTCGCGCTCCGCGCAATAACCCACCCATGCCTGTGACCTCTCGGAAAGGTCCGCTGCCTCCACAACGCCGTCGATGAAGAGGCGCATGGCGAGAGTGTCGATCCCACCGGCGCCGACCGCGGCGATGAGATAGCATCTTCCTTTCACGAGATTGATTTCAGATGACGAGCGCTCATGACGCGCGGCAAAGAACGTGAGCGGTTCTTCGAGGACCTCGTAGCATCTTTTGAAAGCCAGCTTCTTTACCTCCGCCCATGAACGCACCCGCACCGGATCTGCGTCGAAAATGGCGGCCAGCGGCGCGGGCTTCTGAGAGGGAGAGGCGACGAAGACACCCATTCTGAATTTGCCGTGGCCCGATCCGGTGTCCACCCGCAGAGAATAGATGTCTCGAGTGGAACTGACAATTTCCACGATTGCGCGATGATCTCCGGAGATGTCCTCGGTCTCGGTCTTTCCCTTCAGGTTGTCCACGGTCATATCCAGATCCAGAAAACGGGAGTCGCCGATGACGGCCACCACAATACGGGCCTCGATTCCCGGTCTCCATCGGAACCTCACCGATCGGTCCTTCGAAATGCTGCCTTCGTATGACCAGGAGATGGGAATGAACCCCTCCTCGCGAAGGCGTTCGCCGATGGACTCCATTCGTCCGGCTAACTTCCCTTTTCCCGAGGGTTCGCTAATGGATTGGTGCTGGGATCCGCAGCTTAAAAACAACGCGGAAATCATCAGCATCTTCGCTGTCAGGAATCTGTCGTCGGTTATCCTGGTATCCATGTGACGTAACAATCCAAACGCCCGATAGAGAAAAAGGTCAAGCCTGGAAAGTCAACAACGTTTCAGATTATCCATGCTACTCGATGATGGGGGTGGGGTTGATCGCGCGGACGCCCACGCCGCCCAGGTATCCATAGGAATTGCAATCGGACGTGCCGACCACCGAGAGTCCTACCGGGGCGGTGGCGGTGAGAAGGTGAGCGCCGTCCAGACATCCCATGGAGCTTGCGGGGTCGTCGATGAAGATGCGCCCCACCTGCCATTCAGAGCTTCCCACGGGGGAGAAGAAGCTGTCCGGGATCAACCCCACGCAGTCGAGGGTCACCTCGGTGTCGACCTGTCGAACCACGATGATCTGGTCGTAAGTGAAATCAAAAACGTTGTCCGTGTTGAACACGTAGCGGTCGAGGAACTGCCCGGCGGGGGGAGACTGGAGCATCATCGGGTCGCCTTCGCCGCTGCCGCAGGCCGCATACTCTTCGCCGGTCATCATCTGGTAGGCGAAGAACGGCGCCTCGGGTTCGGTCGGGTCAGGTGGATCGTCGAGCGTTCCCTCCACGTAGTGATCCGTGCCGCTCAAAAACTCGAGCAACTCTCCCTGCTGTGAAAATGCGTACTGGGCGCCGACCGGGCTCGGTGCCGGAGGATCGAAAGTGACGGTCATGTCGTCCACACCGGCGATGATCCGCCACAGTACCTGATCCGCTTCGGCCGAGCAGCCGCCGCGCGGTGCGGGCCGGGCCAGAATGGTCTTTGTGCCCCACGCCGCAAGCGGCAGTATCTGCTCCTCGACGTGATCGCAAGCCTGGTATGTGTTGTCGGGCACATTGGCGCACCCGTGGCCGCCGAACACGACGACCGGTTTGTCAGCCTGCACCACGGTGCCGGTGAGGTCCGCGTTGACGGCAACCGCGCGGATCGCGATCACGTCGTAGGCGTCAAGTTGATAGGCCTCCGATTCCACGCCTGCCGCAATGGGGCCCACTCCGTTGAGAGACGGGACGTCCGTCGCGGGGATGAACTTTATGGTCGTGTCGTCCTCCGTGGCGACCACCGTAACCTGGGAACTGAGACCCGAAACTTCAATCCACGGTCCGTAACCCCACGCAGCCACTATGTATGTACCGTCCAGGCTGGTCACCGGGATGAGCAGGGACGCGTCGGTGCTGTACAGATCCCAACCATAAGGGTTCCACTGGTACGCAAGGACCGGCACGTCCGAAGTGAGCCTGAACCCTGCGCCTATCTTGATGCCCTGCTCCTCGATCTGCGCGGGCTGCTCCAGGCACGAGCCCGAGCAGGTGACTTCGATCACCTGGAGGGCGCCCGCCGCCAGGTTGACGTTGTATATGGATGCCCCCTCGCCGGTGTACAGGCTCACGTTGGCGCTCTGATCCTCGTGAGGGTTCGAGACGACCACCGCGTAGGTGGAGGGATCGCTCGGAGTGTGATTGTCCAGATCGGCCATGAAGAAGTCGCACCCCACCGAGGTCATGGCAGCGGCTGCGTCCTCGCAGGTCTCGGGGATCATCGGCTCTTCGGTATCCGTGTCGACGTCGGTGTCCGTATCGGTATCGGTATCCGTGTCGACGTCGGTGTCCGTATCGGAGCCGGTATCAGTGTCGTTGCCGTCGCCGGGTCGGACCTGCTTTTCGGAGCAGGACATCGCCAGACTCAGAGGCGCCAGTAGCAGAGCGTGTAAGCCGATGATGATAATTCTGGTGATAAGAAATCTCATTGTTAACACTCCTACCGTGTCCAGACTTCGATGACGGTGGATGATGCGCTGCTGGAAAGCTTGAATTGCAGTGTTCGAACAACGTCCAGGACACCGTTGTCATCCAGGTCAACCAGATCGATACCGTAAGCGCTCGACATGGAATATCCAACCGGCACAAGCGGGTTGATCCATGCGCCGTCGGGCAGGCCCAGATGCGTCCACGTGAATCCCCCGGTTCCGTCATTGAGATATGAGCGCAGTCCGTGATCGTTGTGATGGGTAACGAAATCCAGGAAGCCGTCGCCGTTCAGGTCTCCCAGCTGGGCGACGTCGCTCGCATCCACGGTTCCGCCGACACTCCAGGAACTTCCCGTCCCCATAAAGATGGTGCCGGCGACGGCGATGTCGAGGTTCCCGTCGCAATCCACGTCGCCGATGGAACCCTGCAACGGCCCGCCGATCCATTCACCAGCGGTAGACAGCAAGTCATCGCTGACGGGATGGGTGAAGTCCACCCCGTTGCCGTTGTTCAGGAAGACCTGGCCGATGATGTTGCTGTCCTCGTACTGTCCGAACCCCACCACGTCCAGATCCGAATCGCCATCCAGGTCAGCGACGTTTATCCATCCGATATTGGTGGGGACTCCGGTTCCACCGGGTGGTCCGAGAGGGCCGTGCGCCGGGAAGCCGGTCACGGCGTTGTCCAACCAGTCGCCGCTTCCATCGGCGTGGCGCACCACGTAGCCGGATTGGAATTGGTCGGCCCCGAAAACCGCGTCCAGGTCGCCGTCACCGTCCAGATCTCCCAGCCCGGCGCCCTGAAAATAGTTCGAGGTCGGTAATCCGTTCGACGACAGTGAGAACGAGAACCCGCCGTTGTTGACCCATGCGTTTGCCCCGCACGTGTGATCTCCGACTACAACGTCGGGTACATTGTCATCGTTGAAGTCGCCCACGTCGCCGCCCCATCCCCCGACGGATCCGCCGGATATGGGCAGCAGTACGGGCGTTCCAAAGGTGCCGTCCCCGTTGCCAGGGAACACCTGCACGCTGTCGCACAGGCGCGAATCGACGACGATGTCCAGGTTGCCGTCATCGTTCATATCAACCAGGATCGGCACGGACTTGCCGGCGTTGTCGATCAGTTCGTATCCCCAGGAGTAGGCGAAGTCGCCGCCCGCACAGCCCGGTGGAGCAAAAGAGGCGGCGCCGACGTCCGCAGCCGGCTCGGCCACAGCGCCGCACACCAGGTTGCACGGTCCCGGAGTTCCGGTATCCGTATCGGTGTCAGTATCCGTGTCGGTGTCTGAATCCGTGTCGGTGTCGGTGTCGGTGTCGGTGTCCGAATCCGCGTCGGTGTCCGAGTCCGTGTCGGTATCAGTGTCCGTGTCGATGTCCATGCCCGAGTCGTCCGATCCGATCGCGTTGTGGGTATCCGCGCATCCAGCCTGCGCGAGCAGCGCGATCATCGCCCCTGTAGCCATCAAAGTCAGTTTTGAACGCATTATTAATTATTCCTTTCCCCGCAAGGTCGCCAGTGATTCAGCGTGTCACCTATTGTGATGCCGCAAGTCATTTTCGCGGCTCACCGGAGCTCGAAGAGCCGAACGCCGAGACCGATCGCGAGCACGAAGATGGAACCCATTGATGTCGCTTCGCGGTTATCAATTGTAACATCGATATTGTGGAACGTGGGGCCGCCTGTCAGATCGGCGCGCAGGTCCAGGTAGTCCGTGAGCGCGAACGAAAGGCCGGTGCGAAGATGGGGGAACCCTGTGACGGTGGAGTTCTCCCGGTCGAAGTATCCATCTTCAGCTCTTCCGATGGACTTCACCACGACCAGGGAAGCCCCGAGACCGATGTCCCATCTCACACTGCGGAGTCCGCCTCCTTGCGCCAGAAGCAGTGATGCCTCTGCGCCGAAGGCACCATGATTCACCTCCACAGATCCCTGCGCCCACTCGCCGCGAGATGGGTAAACCGGAGCCGATCCGCTCAGGGCGACTGCCCAGCGTCCCTCGAACCTCAGGCGCAGGGCGCCGATTAGCGAGATTCCCGGCGCCATATCGAACGAAGACAGGATGGGCCCCGCCGACAGCGCGAACCACAGACCGCTGCGCCCCGTTCCCGCCGGCTCGCGATCAATAATTGTCTCCACGGCCCTGGGGGGCGTGTCCGAGGTTGTCTTTGTCTGATGTTTCGTTCGGACCTCGAGCAAACTGGCGCGCAGCAATTCGGCGGTTGCGAGTCCTATCAGCGGCGGATTGAGATCCTCTTCGCCCATGCTGCCGAGGCGTCGTGACACGGTCTTGCCCGTTACCAGATCGGCCACCCAGATCTCCACGTGCTGTGCCGGCGTGTCCACCCGCACCGCGGCGATCGCACCGGCCCTTCGAGATATCTCCTCCAGCGCGATGGCCTGGCCGCCCGCGACGGTCGCCCTGGATTCCGTTACTTCGAAGCCGTAGCTGCGCAGTTCCTGGGCTATCGCCGTGAAGATCTCGTTGGTAGTGTCCGTGGAGATCACGACAACCAGTTGCGTCGGCGTCTGCCCCATCGAGGGAACCGCCATAAAGCTCACGAGACAGGTAAACAGAGTCGCAATTACGAAGCGGGAATTACGGCTGACCATGTGTCTGACTAACAGGCTTCGGAGTGAGACCGAGGATCTCCCGTGCCATGGAAGCATGGGGACCGCCTGGATAGCTCTCCAGATACTTCGATGCCGCCGCCCTGCTGCCGGCCGGGTCCCCCGACTTCCCGCGAGCCTCCATCAGCCTTCCGATGGCCTCCCGTCTCAAAGGATCGCCCTCGCGCTTTCGCAAGAACGGCTCGAACCACCGGGCGGCCCCGGCGTGATCATGCCTGACGTCGAACGCGATTTGACCGAGAATGAACGCGGCCCTGTCGGCGTGACGCTTTCCACCGAAGCGTTCGTGGACGGTTCGATAGATCTTCTCGGCCTGGCCCCAGTCAGAGATACGTCGCGCGCTATCTCCCAGCGAGAGGAGATCTTTCGCGCCGGCTCTCGCGAGGAATCTGTCGAGGCCGTGGGTCTTGACGATGCGAAGCGCCTCCTCGTGCCTGCCTTCCTTTGCGGCAATGCGCCATCCATCGTAGTGCTTCATCCAGGGAATATTCGAGGTGCCGTTGTTCGATGCCCGCTCCGCCTGGGAGATTTTCGCATCATCGGAGCCTTTCTCCACAGGCGCAGGGGTCTCGGGCGCTGTCTCGCCACCTTGCTCATCTCGGAGTAACGTTTTCTCCATGCGACCGGACCGGGGAAACGCCCTCAGCATCTCTCCTCCCAATACCTCGGTCCCGGAGTCTATGAGCGGACCGCTCACCATCACCGTCCCATCCTCCATGACCAGCTCGAATCGATCCGCTTCGGGAGTCCATGACACATCGAACGTCGTGCCTGTTACAGTAACGGTGTAGGGACCCACGTCGAAGAGCCATTGGGTATCCCTCTCATGCCTTATGACGACATGCGCGCCTCCCCGCTCCAGGATTACTCGAGCCCCGTGGGCGTTCAGGCTGTCAACGCGAGCATCCGACGACGGTTGCAATTCGACGGTGGATCCGTCGGTAAACACAATAGGCACGGTTTCACTCGAAGACGCTGAGATCCAGGCGCCGTTTGCTCCATGGTGATTCACGCCCGCCACCCTGTAAGTGATCGGATGTGAAGGCTCCACACGTCCTCCTAGCGCCCAGATCGCTCCAATTGCAATCAGCAGCGACGCCGCCACCGCCGCAACAGCCACCGCGATCGGCCAACGGCGCCGCCTCTCCGCGTCGCCCGACAACGACGCGAGCCGTTCGCGAACCTCTTCAACGTGATCGCGCCGTCCTATCGTTCCGTCGATCGCGTCGGCTACATCCATCCCAAATTTTTCCCAGGAACTCATCTATTCACTCCCATCGATCATTTTTTTCGCCCTCTCGGCCAGTCGGGAATTTTTCATCGCATATTTCATAAAAGTTTCCTTTGCCGAACGGAGACGACGCTTCACTGTGGCCAGGGATATGTCGCAGGCCTTTGCGACCTCCACCAGCTCCATCTGGTCGAAGAACCGCAGGGTGAAGGGAATCCTCTCCTCGGGGGGCATTGTGTCCAGGATAGCGAAGACATCCTCGAGCAGCTGACGCCCCTCGTAGTCCGGCGGCGAGCACGGCCTTTCCTCGACCCGGTCGATAGGCACGTGACGAAGCCAGGACCTTCGCTTGCGTCTGCGCAAGAGGCCATACGTCGCATGCACGGCTATTTGCGTGATCCACGCCTGCACCCTGGCTGCCTCCCGTACGGTTCCGGCCTTCTCGAACGCCTTGATGAAGACATCCTGCATCACGTCCGGCAGATCGGGATCGTCGCCGAGAATTCGGGACACGACCCTCTGAACGCGCTCCGCGTAACGGTCGTAGAACTCTTCCCGCGCCCCTGGTTGCCCCTGTACAAGGCCTTCCAGCAGAGCCGCTTCATCTTTTCGAATCCGAGAGCCAGGCCTTAACTCCACCACTTTCGGCGCAATATGTGATTGCCGTTCCATCAATATGTTGAGTCCAATGGGGTTTTTCGAGGCTCATTTTATTCGGTCAGCGATGCGTGTCAAGTCCGCCTTCGCCCTGCCGGGCTACGGCGAGATTTTGGACTATTGAGTGACAACGATGTTGCCCGGGCAGTCTTGTCAGGGCTATTTCATCCCGACAATTAAAGTGTTACAAGGAGAAGAGGATGTGAGCGGCGATCTGGATTGCGGCAACGGAGTTGACAATGAAGGCCGGAGAGAAACCGTTGATCGACAATCGGTATTCGGTCTTGAGCTTGCTCGGAGACGGCGCTCAGGGGGCGGTTTTCGAAGTGGCCGATCGCATGTTCCCCGATCGAAGGGTTGCGCTCAAGCTGTTGGGTCGTTCCTCCCCCGGGATCCTCCTTCGTTTCGAATTCTCCAGACTGGCGCAGCTCGAACATCCACATCTCGTCAAGGTGTACGACCTGGGTATCGTCTCAACATTTGAGGGTGGTCTGTCACTGTCCGAAGGGACGGCGTTCTTCACTCAGGAGTTGATCGAAGGGAGCGCCGCCGATGTCTGGTCCGATGCGTTGCGTAAAAAGGACAGAGATCTGGAAATCGCCCGCGTGGCCGTCGCGGTTGCTCGTGCCCTGGGGCTTCTCCACGGCAGGGGTTTGATTCACAAGGACGTGAAACCATCCAATATCCTGGTGTCGCCCGGGGGTGACATTATCAAGTTGATAGACCTGGGCCTTTCCGAGAGGATCGCCTGTCTCGGCGGCTTGCGAGCTGGAACCCTTGGGTACATGGCTCCGGAAGTTCCGGATGGATTTGCCGCGGAGCGCTCGGATCTGTTCAGTCTCGGCGCGACGATGGCGCATATGCTCACGGGGAAGCGGCCGGTCCACGGCGGCTCGCCGACGCGAAGCAAGCCTCCCGAGGTATCGGCGGCGCTGTGGGCTGTGGTCGAGCGACTGATGAAGAGGAAGCCGGAGGAGCGTTTTTCGAACGCGAGGGAAGTGGTGCTGGCCCTGGGCCGCGCCGTGGGCTCCGGGGTTCTGGGACTCGATGGTTCACAGAGTTCGGGGGATGAAATTCACTCGGAGATACTGGACGCCGCCGGTGAAACAGAGGACACACACACTCGGGTTTCCATGGTGCGTTCCATGGAGATCATCGGGCGCGACGGGGACCTGGAGTCGCTGTCGGCATGGATCTCGACATCTCTCGCCGGGCCGGACGGGTCTCCGGGCATCGCCGTGGTCCAGGGCCCCATGGGAGTGGGCAAGTCCAGGTTGGTGAGAGCGGCGGCGGTCAGGTGTCAGGTGAGATCGATAGAGGAGGGCATCGACCCGCCGGTTTTCATCAAGGGCGAGCTCGGTGAATTGGTGGAGGCAGCGTCGCGAGTGGTGCCTGATCGCATGGTCGGCGGCGGGATCGGGAGGTGGCTGGAGCAAAGTGGCTCCGGGACCGGAGAGCTCTCAGCGCTGGACGAGACCCTCATCCGGGAGATGGCCGTGCTCCTGGCCGGTATTCGTCAGCCGACGGTGTTCTTTCTGGAAAATGCCGATCTGGGATGGGGACCGAGCCTTCTCCACTGGCTCTCCGAGATCGAAGCCGGGCACGAGCGTTCCCCTCTTGTGTTCATTGCGGAATCGGAACGCGGCGATCTCTCGAGCGCCGTGACGGGGGAGAACGAGGTCGTGACAGTGGTTCTGGAGCCATTGCGCGAGGAGCAGGAATGCGAACTCGTAGCGGCCGTCATGGGTAGACCTCCCGCGCGACGATTCGTTAAAGATCTGCATTCGTACACCGGCGGAATTCCCCTGCTCACAGAGGCGACCCTGGCCGCCATCGTTTCCAGGCGCAGTGTCGATGATCTCGATCGCGGCGATCTCGCGGACTTCGACTTGCCGGGCGATTCGGAGAGGCTGATCGCGGTAGGCCTGTTGTCGAGCCTGAGCGAGGTCGGCAGTGCGCTGTTGAAGGCGCTTGCCGTTCTCGATGAAGCGACGAGCGTCGATCAGGTCATGGCGGTATCCGGCATAGCGGATATGGAGACACTGCATGAAGCCGTCGGCGAGCTGGAGCGCAGAGGAATTTCGGTCAAGGGTGGCGAGAAGGATATGAGACTTTCGGGGTTCCTCTCGCGGGAGGTGGCGCAGGCGATGCCTGCGGCGGAAAGAGAGGTCTATCACTCGACCGCGCTGGAGTTCGCGCGTGTGCAACCCGACGCCGATCCGATAGGCCTTGCCCGGCATGCGGTTCGTTCCACGGGCACGAAGGATGCCCCCGATCTTGTAGTCGCAGCGGTGGATCGCATGAAGGAGTTGGGGGATCTGAGAGGGGCGGCGGATCAGATAGAGGTTCTTATCGATCTGGAAGGCGAGCGGGTGACGAGCGAGACCCTTCTCGAAGCGGCGCGGCTTCTGAGGAAGGTCGGAAGATATGGCAGAGCGATGAATATCGTCGAGCCCCTCCTTTCGGCAAGCGGTGTGACTGGTGATCGGGCAAGGTTGGAGAGGGGCGCAGCCCTGAGGCTGAGCGGAAACCCCGATGAGGCTCTGGAGTTGTTGCGAGATCTCCTGGATTCCGGATCCCTCGAGGTGAGGATGGAGGCGCTGGCAATCTCCGCGCGCATCGAGCTGGATCGAGGGGAGGTCGAGAGTGCCTCGAAGCTGATCGGGGATGTCTCGCAGGATCTGAAGGTTCCGCTGGAGACCGGGTTGGTGGCAACGACGGGGCTCGTCGCCCTGGCGAGGGGGGAGTCGGGCAAGGCACTGGAGATCTTCGAATCGGGGCGAGCCCTGGCCCAGAGGGAGGGAAGCTCGAGAGAACAGGCGCGTTTCCTGGCGCTCGCCGGAATGGTTGCCCACGGTCGGGGGAGCTGGGGCGAAGCGGCCGGCAGGTATTCGCAGGCCCTTCACATGGCGGACGAATCGGGAGACGCCCACGGGGCCGCGACTTATGCGGTCAACCTGGCGGCGGCGCTGACGGAACTGGGCGAGATGAGGGAAGCGTTGTCGAGATACCGGGATGGCTTGCATCGTCTGCGACTGGTCGGGCGGGCGGGGGAGCTTGTCCAGGCAGGCGCCAACTACGCGCAGCTCCTGCTTCGACTCGGGGACACCGACGGAGCGTTTCGGGCGTCTACGAATGCCGTGAAGGATGCGGAAAAGGAAAACGTGAGCCTGCGCGTGAAGGCGCTGGCTCTGTGCGTGGAGGGTGACGTGCTGGTGTCGTCCGGGAGAGCGCAAGACGCGCTGGGTCCTCTCATGGAGGCGCGCTCGACGCTGGCCGCCGGTGGGAATTCGGAGGAGCTGCGCACGTGCTGCAGGCATCTGGCCTGGGCCCACCTGGCAATGGGACAACTCGAGGAATCCGAGCGCTGGGACCGGGAATGCGAGGCAACGGATGAGGAGATAGAGACATCGAGGCTGGAGCGGTTGAGGTTCAGGCTGGATCTGGCCATGTCGGGAAGAGGTTCCATTTTTGAATGTCTCGACAGGCTCGTGGAGGAGCTGCCGGAGCCGGAAAACCGTGTCGGCATCGCGCACCTTGCCGGGCTCACTTCGGCGGCGCGAGGTGCGCAAAGACTGGGAAAACGAAACAGCGCGATCATTCTTGCGCGCCTGGCGCTGGACACGCTCGGCAGGACAAAGGCTGTAACTCCGGCCCTTCACAGGCCATCGAGGAGTTCAACGGAGATCGAAATGAAGATGATACTCGATGAGAACGGCGCTTCTGTTTCCGATCATGTGGAAGGAAGCCTCACTGACAAATGGAGATGGGAGAAGCTCGTCCGGATAAATACGAGATTGAACTCGGAGCTGCGTATCAGCGCTCTTCTCGATCTTATCATGGACACGGCCCTGGACGTCACAGATGCCAGGCGAGGCTTTTTATTGGTGGCCGATCAGAAGGGCGTGCTGAAGGTCAGGTGCGCCCGCAACATCGACAAGGATCAGCTGGACGAGGACCGGCACAACTACTCGCGGAGCGTGGCCCAGCGGGCCTTCGAGACGGGAGAGCCGGTGGTGACGACTGACGCTCAGGAGGATCCCGAATTTCACGCTGCCCGGAGCGTCATGTCGCTGGATCTGAGGTACATTATCGCGGTTCCGCTTGCGGTCATGGGAAAGGTGACCGGAACGATATACGTGGACAGCCGTGCCGGCGGGCGGTTCGACGACGCGAGGCTTGCGCTTCTTCGAGCGCTGGCGGACCAGGCCGCAATAGCGCTTACCAACGCAAGATTGACCTCCGAGAATCAAAGACGTCAGCGAAGCATCGAGAAGCTGAACACGCAGCTGATGGACAGGCTGAAGAACCAGGAGAAGGATCTCGCGAGGACCAGGCAGGATCTCGAATTGAGGACGGAGGCGCTCTCTTCCCGGTACAAGTACTCGGATATTATCGGGAGCTCGCAGGGCATGAGGGCGGTTTTTCGATTGCTGGACAGGATCACCAATACGGACATGCCAGTGGTCATCGGAGGGGAATCGGGCACGGGGAAGGAGCTCGTAGCCAAGGCGATCCACTACAACGGGCCGAGGGCGAAGCAGCCGTTTGTGGCGGAGAACTGCGCGGCCATACCAGCTGCGCTGCTCGAATCCATCCTGTTCGGGCACAAGCGCGGCGCGTTTACGGGGGCGGCCAGAGACAACAAGGGGCTGTTTGTCCATGCGAACGGAGGCACGCTCTTCCTGGACGAAATCGGGAACATGCCCCTGGGGATGCAGGCCAAGCTGCTCCGGGTATTGCAGGAGGGAGAGGTGAGACCTGTAGGCGGCAGCGGCACACTGAAGGTTGACGTGCGCGTGGTCGCGGCCTCGAACACCGATCTTGGACGGATGGTCAAGGAGCAGCGTTTTCGGGAGGATCTGTTCTACCGACTCAATGTTGTGGAGGTGAAGCTGCCACCCCTCCGGGAGAGGATGCAGGACATACCGTTGCTGGTTGAACACTTCATCGGGAAACACGGAGGCGACAATCCGCCGAGAGTTTCAAAGCAGGTGGTCGAGTTCCTGATGGCGTACCGCTGGCCGGGCAACATCCGGCAGCTCGAGAACGAGATCATGAGAGCGCTCGTGTTGTGCGATGACGTCATGGACATCGAGCACCTCTCGGAAGGGATACTGGAAGGGTCCAGCTTTTCCATGGAGGACCCGACGGACCTGGCCATGGACCGGCAAGTCGAACAACTGAAAAAGCGCCTCATCCGCAGGGCCCTCAAGAAGAGCGGGGGCAAGCGATCCGGAGCTGCGCAGATCCTGGGAGTATCCCGATACGGCCTCCAGAAAATGATGGCCCGGATGGGAATGTGAACAGGAAAAAAAGGTAATCGTTTTTGATCGTAGGGCCGGGCATGCCTGCTTTTCGCCGCGAAGCGGCGGGGGAATATAGCCATCCAAATATATCCAAATATCGCCCAGAGACACTGGAGATTTTCTTGGGGTCCGGGTAGCAGGGTGTAGAATTCTTGCGAAAGCAAACGCATTCCATGGCGAATGATGTCTTGGATGCTCTTCAAGAACCTGATTTGGGTCTCGTGACCTTCGAAATCTACTAACCTGAAAGGATCGCAATGCGATGGTCGGGTTCAGGATGGAATGGTTCGTCTAATTCACGCTTGAGCTTTGAATAGTGGGGACGACCAGGTTATAGGGTGATTCACAACTCGTCGTTTGAGTAGAGGCGTATGGTTGGAGGTCGGTAACATCCGAGGGGGAATTCTCGTTTCCAGTATCCGTTGCGGAAATCCCACGAGGCCTTGATAAACTCGTTTCGAAAGTTGTTCCACTTCTCGCGGTAGGACAGGAATTCCTCTGGAGTTGAGGAGTGACAAAGGGGCTGACTACGTCTCAGCGATGCTCGTCGACTCGGCTGGACCCGTGAAACTCCACGGACGGGGTCCGCTTCGTTTCGCACAGTTACAGCAGCGAGTTGACCTTCTGTCTTCCTGGGGTTCTTGGGGCGATCGCGAGGATCGCGTTCGAAGAGAGCGGAGACGCCGATCACTGCCCTTTT
>JAUVAN010000026.1 GCA_030591725.1 Deltaproteobacteria bacterium | reverse complement strand
TCACGAGTAGTAGAGAACGCCACATCGAAGATATGACGTAATTGGACGTCAAAGTATTCCCCGGAATAGTCATTGTATTCGATCAGCCCCGGTGGAGGCCGTCCACCGGACGAAGCCGCGAGGCGCTAAGGCTGGGCAATATAGTGGCCAGAATGCAGATCAGGAACGCCACTCCCGCGGTGGCCACGAAATTGAGCCAGTGGATGGTGATCGGGAGGTGATCTATCAGATAGACCTTGGGATCCAGCGGCCATCCGATCTTGTCCAGGGCAAAACATATTCCAAAACCGACCGCCAGCCCGATGATGATGCCGACCACTCCCACCACGGTGCCTGCGTACATGAAGATACGCAGGATCCCTCCGTGAGACGCTCCCATCGATTTGAGGATGGCGATCTCCCGGCGTTTGTCGAAGACCATCATGACCAGGGTGGCTATTATATTGAACGCGGCCACGCCCACGATGACCGACAGCACCACGGTCAGCACCACCTTCTGGGTCTTCAGGGCTGTGAACAACGGCTCGTTGAGGTGCTCCCAGTCCACCGTGTGGTAGGGCCCGCCGCCCAGCATCTTCTTGACCCTGCGCGAGACGTCCGCTGCGGTCGTGATATCGTGGACGGTGATCTCCACGCCGGTGACCGAATCTCCCTGATCGAAGAAGCTCTGGGATTGGAAGAGGTCCACGTACACCAGCTTGGTGTCGTATTCCAGGAAACCCGCGTAGAAAATGCCGATCACCCTGAATCTCATGGTTGTCGGGGTGGCGTCCGAAGGGGACCAGCCGAGCATGTCGAGGCCGATGAGAGGGGTGGTTACCTGGACCGTGTCGCCCACGTCGGCGTCCAGGTTTTCGGCCAGGGTTTTGCCGAGGATGATACCCGGGAGCTGATCGTCCGGAACGACCTCGTCCCCGTTGTCCTCGGACTTCGTGTCTGCGCCTCCATCCGGCGAGTCCAGGGCGCGCTCCACCTTCTGGGCCATGGTGAGATCCCGATCCATGACCGGTCGCTTCGGCGGAAGGGCGCCGGGAACCCGGAGACCTTCTATGCCGCCCTTGATGATGTGACGGGGTAGATCGAGCACCGTGCCGATGAGATCAGGATCGACGCCTTTCAAGAGAACCCCGGCTGTGTGCTCGTCCTTCGAAATCATCATCTCCTGAATAACGAACGGCGCCGCGCCCTTGACCTCGGGCAGCTCGTGCACGGTTTTCATGACGTCCCGGTATTCCGTGAAGTTGATGCCGTACTTCATGACCAGCACGTGCGCGTTGACCCCGAGCACCTTGTTGACGAACTCCTTTTCGAATCCGGACGAGATGGAGATCACAACTGAAAGCGCCGTAACGCCGAGGGCCACGCCTGTGATCGCGATTCCCGTGATGGCCGAGATCGATCGCTTTTTCCTGGAGCGAATATAGCGAGCGCCTATGTAGGACGGATAACCCATGGGGGCTCCTATACATCGGTCGACCGACTGTGCGCAACCGGGAAGCTGGACCGGAGGTGCCGGGGTGTTTTGTCGTTAATGCCGCGCCCTGATGAGGGCGCGGTCAGGATGGCCTGGTTTTCAAGATTGACCTTTGGTTCTTTCGGCCAAGCCCCGAGGGCTATTCTGCTCGAATCCGGACCACCCTGCGAAGACCTGCGGATAGCCCGATGACAACCTTACGGACAGTTAGCCGGAACCGGCGTGCATGAGTCGTCGAGGTTGTCGTAGACATCTATCATAGTGGGGACGGTAGCAAGCTGGTCCAGGAGATCGCACATCTCGCAGTCGGGAAGAACGGTGTTCAGGCCGATCTCCAATTCATCCCCCATCGAGGTGAGGGAGCCAAGGCCGTCCAGATCGGTGAGGGCGTCGTTGGATTCGATCCACAAACTTCCGCCCACCGACGTGATATCGCTCAGACCGTCGAGATTTGCGAGGGCGTCGTTGTCGAAGATTGCCAGGCCCCAGCCAAGCGAGGTGATGCCGCTCAGGCCGTCAAGATTGGTGAGAGCGGCGTTGATATAGATTTCAAGGGAAGTGTTCACAGAAGTGAGAGCGCCAAGACCGTCAAGGTGGGTGATGGCGGTGTTCCCGGAGATCATCAAGCCCCAGCCAACCGAGGTCAGTGAGCCAAGACCGTCAAGGTGGGTGATGGCGGCGTTGGAGTCGATCCCCAAGTCACGACCCACCGAGGTTATGGCGCTCAGGCCGTCAAGGTTCGCCAGGGCAGCATTGGACCAAATTGACAGGTCATCGCCCACCGAGGTGATCCCGTTCAGACCGTCAAGGTTGGTGAGAGCATTGTTGTGTTCGATATACAAGCCACCGCTCACCGAGGTGATCCCACTCAAACCGTCCACATTGGTGAGGGCGTCATTATTCTCGATCATCAAGTCCTCGCCTACCGAGGTAAGGGAGCTCAGGCCGTCAAGGTTGGTGAGGTCGTCGTTCCAGGAGATGTACAAGTCCCAGCCCACCGAGGTGAGGCAAATCAACTCGCTCAGGTCGGTGCACGAAGGGCACTCGATTCTGAGCTCTCCCGAGATCGATGTGTAACCCGCGAGGGTTGCGACATCCGATTGCGCGCCGATCGTGAAATCGCCGCTGTACTCACCTTGAGTACACGCGATATCCGAGTCGGTGTCAGAATCGCATCCGCCGCAAACCAGCGCGGTCGAAAGCACCGTTAAAAGTAAATACTTCATGCCCCGCCTTTCATTTCGTTTCTTCCTGCACGAGAAATCCCTTGAAGGAGATACAGCAACAGGCATGCCATGAACGAGAAACCGGGTGGCTAACCACAAAGTAGTGCAATAACCTCATGTTACGCTTATTATGCCGACAATCGAGTGTGCCAGTTTGTGCCATTTTTCCTTAGATATATTTTATCCAGAGCAAAATAAACTTGCATTGGCACAGCATGATTTACTTGTGATGAGCCTATTTTTTTCGTCGGTAGGCGCTGGCGTAGCCCACCTTTCGATCGGGATTCGTATGAAAAACGTATCGGCCGCACAGCCTGATCGCACTGACCGATTCGTTCAGATGGGTGAACGCCCGGTCCCTCAGTATCCGAAAATGCGTCTCCGCTCCCTTTCTGACGTGGCGGTCGGCCAGCGCGTCCGCCAGTTCTTCCGATAGAGAGGGCGTCCTTTCCCACTTTTCGCGCTCCACTCCTATGGCCGAAAGCTCCTTCGACTTTCTTTTACACAGTATCGACAGGTCGTTCAGGCTCTGCACCAGAGACGCTTCAGTCCCGCGTTTTTCAATATGACGCAGCAGACCGTCTTCGACATCGCCCGACCTTTTCATGGCAAATCTGAGATCCCGCACCAACTCCCTCTCGATCTCGCGGGCTTGCGCCGACAGCTTCCGGACGTACGCGGTGTCGGTCTTTCGTCGCTTTATAAAACCGTTTCGAAACGTCTCTGCCCGCCTGGCCAGGTCGATCCTCTCGGGAAGCGCGCCGATCACCTCAGGCTCCAGACCCGCCGCCGAAAGCATCTCCCGGTCGGTCAGACACCAGAGCGCCAGACTCTCGGCCTCCTGCAGATATATCGGCATCGGCACGGACGATCGCTTCAGATCTTTCGTCTCGATATGCGGCACCCTCTCTTGGAGATACCGCTGCTCAGCCTCGTAATGCGCTTCCATGCGGCTTTTTTTCATCTTCTACCTCCGAGCCTGTCCCGGCAGGCTCTCGATTTTCACATGTCAAGATGGAGATATTAAGTTATCTCAATATATTTGTCTATCCACACAATTGTATTATGTTTCTGCGCATATTTTTTATTCGGACTTGCATATCTGTTTTATATCTGCACACTAATAATATTAGTGCTTACACTTTGTTTATACTTTTGCACAGTGCGTGTTTTCCTCTCAATGGAGTGCTGGATATATTTATTAAAATACTGAGGAGGTGAAAATTAAGGTGCAGATATTGCCAAAGTTGTTGATAGATATCTATGTCGGTAGGTTACTTATTGGACTTTCGATGTTCCCAATTTTCGTCGAAGACTTGCAACACTTCTCCGTTCGCAAAGAAGCCTCCGTCCCAGAGTTGAAAACCCTTACCGGGCTCAACCATGTGGAGATATTCCTCCTCAACAATGACTCTGCAACGCGCTTGAAAAGAGGTTCCAGATGGGAAAATTGCCGGGCCGTCGATCCGAAGCTCAACAGTGTTCATTCCATCGACACCATCCATGGCCATCGGAACCCGCCGATAACCGTTATCGCCAAAAACGAAGCATCCCTTGTGGGGTCCAGCTTTTCGCCCCCTGGTTACCGTTATTTTTGCAGTGAAAAGAGGTGGCTTTTTCATTATTGCTCTTTGCAACTAACCGACGAAGAGCTTATCGATTAACCCCTCAAGCTTTTGTCCCACGTCGGTTGGATCATAATCGGCATTGAAACCATGTGTTTGCAGTTTGTCAGCGCACAAATCCCTTAGCTTGTCTGCGTCATCATCCGAAAGCTCTCTTGCTCTAGCGGTCACTGATTCTAGTTTGTCACGGAGTTCTGAAGGAAGATCGAGAACGCGCAGCATGAACGATGCATCTGAAGCGTTGATAAAAACTATTTCTTTTTCTCCGGACATGCACTCCCCACACGCCACCACATCATGGCTGAAATTATCGAGGCACCGTGTGATAAAGTCGCCCCCTTAATAGAGACAAAACCGTACACCGTCCACCGGCGGCGCTCAAGAGATGATATATTGGGACAGTTAGCGGACACAGGCGTGCACGAGTTGTCGAGGTTGCCTATCAGGGAGGTAACAGGGTCATTTTACAAAGAGTGAGCAGGGTAACTACTCACCGTCCTGATTGAGGGCATCGGCTTGTCGGCGGAGTTTACTTGCTGCCCGCAGGTTGAGGAACGATACACCGACCAGCACAACCAGAATCACACCCAGCGAAATCAGCGCCCCGACAAGGGACTTGCCGGCGGCCAGCGCTTCGAGAATAGCTCCTGCCGAGATGGCAAACAATCCAATCGCAAAGGGTCCAACGTACCATATGGGGGCACGCCGAAGAAGATCGGCCTGTCGCAACAACTCGGAGCGGTGTGCCTTCAGATAATCAGTCGTGCTCGCGGACGGATCAATCGAATACCTGGTTCGTCCATGTCGGATCAGGCGATATGAAATATATGCGGCGGCGAGAACGATCTCCACGGCACCCAGACGAATCAGAAGATTGCTCTGGCTGACGGCCTTCCAGGAAAAAGACAAAACCACCACAGCAGCAGCCAGCCATTCCAGCCGGTTTCGCCAACGTATCTGCCGCTCGAACTTCTGTGCCCCGGCCTGTACCGATTCCATTGTGAGATCCATTGGAGATACCTCCTGTTCCTGCCACAGCTTTGAAAATTCGTTTGTATTGCGGTCTTCGTTTTTCATTTCAGACACCACTTACCTGTTGCGCCAACGTGCTTTTGACCCTGTGAACCCGGGTCGAAATGTTGTCTCGCGACAGCCCGGTAATCTCCGCGATCTCTTGCTGCGGAAGCTCCTCCAGAAAGAGGAGGATTATCTGACGGTCGAGCGATCCAAGTTGTCGTATCGCCGTGCGGAGCCTCACCAGGGTGCGATGGCGATCGACATCAACCTCGGGATTGTGCTCCACCGTTGAAAGATCTTCGGGACGGCCGGCGCCCTTCAGAGCGGGCTCACGTGCCGAACGAGATGAATGGGTTGCGGCAACATTGTGCGCCACGCGGTACATCCACGTTCGAAGCGAAGACTTGCCGCGAAACGATGGCAGCGCCCGCCACACGACCAGTAAAATCTCCTGAAGGAGGTCACGCTGTCTATCCGGGTCGAATTCGTATCCCGCACAAAGCCGTTTCAGCGCCGGCTGCCAGGTATTGATGACTTCGGCAAAGAGCGCGTGCTGTTGCGATGCATCGTTCACGGTTCGGCAACTCGCTGTTTCTACAAATATCGTTGGTTGTTCTGCGTCCTTGCAGGGATAGTATCCGCCTGCGCAGACTTCTCACAGATTATCATTTCTTTTCTTGTCCCCTTCGCCTTGACACCACTCAATCGAATTGCGTTCGTCGGGGGGTTGTGAAATGATTTCTCTTTCGCAAGCCGCTTTCCTGGAGGGGAGCAGATGAGTACCAACAGGCCAGCACCGCTCGCAGAGGGCACTTTCACCAAGACGCCGTTCGCGCATATATTGATCTACCTAATGGAGCGCAAGCTCACGGGCACCCTCGAAACAAGCGACAAGAACGACAACGTGACCATCTACTTTCGGGAGGGCATGGCCGCGAAGGTCAAGTCTTCCGCAAAGGGCAAGGGGCTCGGACAGATCCTCCTCGATCTCGAGCAAATCAACAAGGATCAGCTCCTCGCGTGCCAGCAGGAGATGACCACCAGTGGGGGCTTCGCCGGGGAGATCCTCATGCGGCAGGGCGCCATCGAGGCGGCCGGCCTGATGCGCGGGCTTCGCAGCCAGATATTGCTCAAGCTGATGGACGTCTTTGTGATGCTCGACGCGCGGTACGCGTTCTACAAGGACGTGAACCTGCTGGTGGGAGAAGGTCGGGAGGAGCTCTTTGCGGTTGACACATATCCCGTGCTGATGGCCGGCGCGCGCACCCACGGCGCCAGGATGAAGATGGACAAGGTGCTCGACGCGGTCGGCGGAAGATGGATCTCCGTCGATTCAGTCGAAGTGCTTCGGCGATTTCGGCTCAACGCCCCGGAACAGGCCCTGTGCACGGAGCTCCTCTCGAAGGGCAAGACCATGGAGGAGATCATCCAGGACGGGCGTCACAATCGACAGGTGGTTCGTTCGACTCTGTACGTGTTGCTTCTCACCAAGGAGGCCGCCATCTCGGATGCGGCGCCCGCAATGGGTACGCCGTCCATTGCCCCGGGGCCCCGACCCAGGTTCGACTCGATATCCCCCCCGCCGGCGGAGGAGATCTCCGGCGATCCCAAGGTCGTCGCGTTTCGCAAGCAGATACAGGACAGGGCCTCGACCATCGCCAGGCAAAACTACTACGAGATGCTCGAAATTCCCCTCGGGGCCCCCACTGAGGAGATCCGGAAAGCCTTCTTCAAACTGGCGAAGATCTATCATCCCGACAGGGCTGGAACCACGGGAACGGCCGATCTGCGCGAGACACTCAATTATATCTTCTCCAACCTCTCCGAAGCTCATGCCACGCTGCTCAACCCGGAAACCCGCGAAGAATACGGAGAGGCCATCAGCGCGGGAATGAAGCGCACGTCTCTGATACCCGCAGCCCACGCCGAGAAAGAGGTGCGCGAGGCGCTCGATGCCGAAACGCTCTATCAAAAGGGGCTCGTCCTGCTCCGCCGAGACCAATACGACAAGGCGCTGGAGTTTGTAGACAAGGCGCGAGAGCTGAACCCAAACGAGGGCGAGTACCTGGCAACGTGGGCCAAGATCCAGTCGGCCCAGCGGGATCACAACGCGCCCGTCGAGGACCTGATACTCCACCTTCGGCGGGCCGAGGAACTGGCCCCGAAATCGGAGCGGGTTCATCTTTACATGGGGCAACTGCTCAAACAGACAAATCGAATAAGCGAGGCAAGAACCCATTTCGAGATGGTTCTCAAGGTCAACCCCAGGAACATTGAAGCCGCCCGGGAGGTCCGGATCATGGAGATCCGCCGCTCGAAGGAAGACAAGAAGAACAAGGGATTCTTCAAACGCTTTTTGGGCTGATAAGATGAGCTCCTTTGTCAGCAAGACAGCCACGCGCATGCCCCCGTTCCTGGTGATGGAGGTGCTCGAACGCGCCGCAAAATTGGAGCGCGAGGGGAGATCCATCATCCACATGGAGGTGGGAGAGCCGGACTTCGACACGCCTGAAGTGATCCGTGAGGCCGGAATACGAGCGCTGCGCGACGGCCGAACTCACTACACCCACTCCCTTGGTCACCCGGAGCTGCGCGACGCGATCTGCGCGTGGATGGACCGCCGTTACGGCGTCGAGGTATCGCCACAGCGGGTGGTGGTCACCATGGGCACCTCGAGCGCAATACTGCTCACCTGCGCGGCGATTCTCGACCCGGGGAGCCGCGTCCTGATGACAGACCCCTGCTACGCCTGTTATCCAAACTTCGTCATCGCCTGCCACGGGGAATCTGTGCGGCTGCCCGTCCGGGAGGAAGACGGCTTTCAGTACAATCCCGAGGCGGTGGAAGAAGAGGTAAAACGCGGCGCACGTGCGCTGATGCTGAACTCCCCGGCCAACCCCACCGGCATCGTGACGTCAGGCAAGCGACTCGAAGAGCTGGTGGAGGTCACCAGGGATCGCGTGCAGATCATTTCCGATGAGATCTACCACGGGCTCACCTACAGCGAAGATGCGCGATCGATTCTCGAGTTCGATCCGGAAGCGATCGTGGTCAGCGGCTTCTCCAAGTTGTTCGCCATGACCGGGTGGCGCCTCGGCTGGGCTATCCTCCCCGAGCATCTGGTCCGCCCGGTACAGAAACTCCAGCAGAACCTGTTGATATCCGCGCCGGATTTCCCGCAGTTCGCCGGCATCGCCGCGCTCGAAGCGGCGCACGACGACATCGAACGGATGCGGTTGTGTTACGACGAGCGGCGACAGCTTGTCCTGAAACGGCTTCGGGAAATGAACCTCAACGTGTTGGTGGAGCCCACGGGCGCCTTTTACGTATTCTTCAATGTGAGTCGGTACACCAACGACGTGCATTCCTTCGCGTTTCAAATCCTCGAGGAGGCGGGGGTCGCCCTCACTCCCGGAGTGGATTTCGGCCCCCACGGGCAGGGTTTTCTGCGCCTGAGCTACGCCAACTCCCTTGACAATCTGAAGGAAGGGCTCAATAGGCTGGAGTCGTTTCTCAGAAAGCTAGATTGACCATGAGCATGTTGTGTCACGAGGAAGGAATGGTCTCCGGTGTGTTGCCGGGCAATCGCATCCAGGTGACCGTGCAGCGGAGCGAGGCGTGCCACTCGTGCTCGGCGAAGGGCGCGTGCCAGACACTGGGTGGCCAGACGGGGGATCTGTTGCTGGCGCTGGACAATTCTGTCAACGCGGATCTCGGCGATCAGGTTCGCATCACAATCGAAGAGTCCGCGCTGGTCAAGGCATCGCTTGTGCTCTACCTGGTGCCGGCGCTCGGTCTCGTCGGCGGCGCGATTGGCGGCTCCGCTATCGCCGCTTGGATGGGCTGGGACAACGATGGCACGGCGTTGATGGGCAGCCTGATCGGGCTGGTGGTCGGACTTTTCATGTCATGGGCAATGGGCAAACGCATGGCGACCGGAAAGACATTCATCCCCAGACTCACCGGCGTCACCAGAAAAACTCCTGCGTAGCGCTTGACAATAATACTATGACATAGATGCCAGACCTTGCCGCGAGAAGACCTTTTTCGGCCCTCCAGAATGGCACACCCGGTACACTTTCAACATGCGTATAATATTCGACAAATCGCCGTAGTCTCCAGTTTTGACAAGCTCCATTCAAGCCTGGTCGCACATGGCATTCTTGTTGCATCGTACTCGATTACCGATCGACCAGGAGATGATGAAATGAAACAACATTTACAAGAATCAATTCAATCGGCGTGGATCCTGCTTGCGGCCGCGTCATTCACCCTGCTTGTGTACGGAGCCTGCTCGGATAGTGCATCCATGGACGGCGCCTGGGATGAAGGGGCGGACGGTGGCGCCGACATGGACACGGACACCGACATGGACGCGGACACCGACAGCGACACGGACAGCGACACGGATCCACCGGAAGAGGAAGAGCCCGTGGATTACCGGGTTCCGCGCGGATCGGGACGCTACGTCTTCATCGCTGACGAGGCCAACGATGCGGTGGTCGTGGTGGATTCGGAAACCCTTGTCATCGATGTGGTGGATGTGGGCGCGCGGCCGACACACCTGGTCCCACTGTCGCAGGACGACGCCGCCGCCGTCATAGCGATCGACTCCGACGAGGTGACCATCATCCGGGTGAGCGCTTCGGGGATTCCCGGCGTCGTCGACGTGGGGGTGCGTCCGGACACAAATGCCCTGGCCGTTTCCGATGACGGCACCTTCGTCATAGCTTTTTACGACGCGCTCTTCGCCGAGGAGACCGGTCCTCCGGGAACGGACCAGGAGATCTCCGTGATCGTCACGACCGCCGGCGCACCGGAGGTCTTTCACATGACGGTGGGGATGCACCCGCAAAGAATCGTCTTCAACGAGGACGAAACCAGGGCCCTGGTGATCACAGAGGAGGGGATCAACATCATCGATCTTTCGGACCTTTCGAGCGTCGGCATCCCGCCCCAGATCACCATGTTCGACAGCACGCTGGTAGATCCGTCCACGGTGGAGATCGCCATCGACCCGGCCGGCGTTCTGGCGGTGGCTCGGCAGGAGGGATCATCCACAATAGTGACCGCTGCCCTGGACGGAACGGCCGACGTACGCACCTACACACTTCCGGGCGTGCCTACCGATCTCGATATCTCCCCGGACGGCTCCTTCGGAATGTTCGTCATTCGCGAAACGGCCCAGGTCGCCGTGTTCAGCCTGCCTCTTCCCCTGGATCCATTTCAGGATCCATTTGATTACGTGGATCTCGGCAGTCTGATCTGCGGTGTGGCGACTGTGACTCCAGACGGCGACAGCGCCCTGTTGCACACCACCGTCGGAGGCGACGAGACCGATCGCAAGGTGCTCACCAGCATGACCTGGACGGGCACCACATGGGACGTATCGTCCACGCTTCTGGAAAGGCAGATCAAGTCGGTGGCGGCGGGAACCGACAGCACCACCGCGGTCGTCATCCACCAGCCCGTCACGGCCACGTACACATCTTTCGCCTACGCGTACTCCCTGGTCAACCTGAGCCAGCTGCAGGTAAAATTCCAGCAGATCCCGGTCAGTCCCGGCCAGCTTCTTCTCACGCCGGACGGCGGCAGCGGTTTCCTCCTTCTCCGAGATGACGTCCAGGGAATCAGACAGACGGACATCATCAATATGAACACGTTCATTGTGGACAATCTCGTGTTGGGATCTCCGCCGACGGCCTCCGGCTATTCCCAGGGGACGGACAAGGTCTTCATCGCGCAAGATCATCCCGCGGGGAGGATGACCTTCATCGGCGTCCAGGACGGGATGGTCAAGACCGTCACCGGATACGCCCTCAACGACGAAATAACGGACTAGGGGGGAGGCGAACAACCATGAAAAAAATATCAATATTCTACATTTTCCTTGCGCTCTGGTCAGCTACCGGCTGCGACGTGGAAGGCCTGTATCGAGACGACATCAACGTGCGCACCACGGTCCGCCTGGAAACGGGGCTGGCCTTCCTCGAAGGGGATCCGGGCAGGGTCCTCTTCGTGGAGATGACGCAAGACGGCGTAAAGACAAAAACGGTGTTCGAAGCGCGGCTCGGTGAGGAGATCATCAGCATGCGAGGCGGTCCTGTTCCCGGGAAGGCGACGGCGCTCTTCATAATGACCGCACCCGAAGATCCACGGGAGACCACCATCGACGAGGCCCTCTTTCGAGTGGATCACATTACCGGGGCCACGCACGAGTTCGCCATCGGCTCCGTGTTCGGGGGGATGTCCTTCGACCCGACGCAGAGATACGCGGTCCTCTATCACCAGGACAACGACGCCACATCTTCCGGCGGTCTGTTCAATCCCAACGAGGTCGCCGTGGTCGATCTCACAGGGCTGCCGGCAACGGACAATCCGCGAATCCTGTCCGTGGGTATCGGCGGCCGCACCATCCAGGGAGTTCATTTCATGGATTCACTCGTTGTGGACGGCACAACCAGGCAGATAGTCATCTTTGGCGCCGATGGGGTGATCAAGATGATCGACCTGATCGATCCCCTCGCGAGCACCGTCTCGGTGAAGCTCGTCAACGACGACGATCCGAGATCGGTCATCCCCATCAAGATCGTCGAACGGCCCGGAGACGACACCCATGATCCCATGGTCTTCGTCCTGGCGAGCGAGTCCCAGGATATTTACGCCATATCCCTGGTTGCACACCCGGAAGACGAGGATGGCTTCTGGGCCACCCTCAACCAGTACGATGGAGGGTACAACCCCAGCGATATCGCGGTGGTGGAGGATGACGATACTCCGCTGATCGTCGTGGCGAGCTCCAGCGGTTCACATGTCACGGTAGTGGATGTGGATACGGCGGACATGTTCAGCATCACGCTATATGACTCCCCCTCCAGGATACTTGTTCGCGAACAGGAGGGCGCGAAGGAGGTGGTGCTGTACGGCGACAACCTCGGTCGAATCTACTTCCTGGCAGTCGACGACCTGGCGACCGAGAAGGGAAGCAACCTGGACGATATGATAGTCCCCGACGGAATCGCCGAGTCTTCGGTGCTCGACGCGGATCGCCTGATGATCATCCCGTACTATGATACCGGGCTGGCGTTGCTGGACCTGAATGAGCGGGAGATCACACGACTTACGTCCCAGTCCGGGTACGACTGGACCGGCGCCACCATGCAAGACGGCGTATTTTTCCTGGGACAACCCGGCGGTGACAAGATCGTGAGCCTCGACATGGTCACGGGTCACCCAGAGCCGCTCATCCTCGACGAGAAGATCCAGCGCCTTGACCTGTTCCCGCAAGTGGGCATGGGGTTCGTGCTCCACCCAACCGCGACCGGAAGGGGAACACTGTTCCCTCTGGATTTACCCAACCGTGAGAACGCCATTATCGTGGATGGGTTCTGGCTCGAGGGCTTTCTCGACAAGAAGGAGGTGACCGAATGATTCGCTTCACCATAATGACAATAATCGGGTTGGCGTTCCTTCTCGTTTCACCGGGCGCACAGGCCGACATCCACCTGGAGATCGGTCTGGCTGCAACGCCGACGGTGGCCCAGGATCCCGCCCTGGAGGCATACTCCGAGGAAGACCTCCGCATGGGGCGCTTCGGCGCAGATATTCGACTGGAAGTGGCGAGCTTCTGGAGGGACATTCACCTGCTTCCGTTTATCGGTTACCGGTTCGCCATGGACGAAGGGGACCCGTTCGGGATGATGGAGACCGGGCTCAAGACCCACGACTTGTTCGGCGGATTTCGCTTCAGAGGCTGGTTCCAGCCGTGGCTGGGCTTTTTCCTGGAGGCGTCCGGCGGGTTGTTGGTGGCCGGCATGACCGGCGATATCTGGAGCGCCGATGGGATCGGGGCGAGGAGCCGTTACGAGGACAATCAAATGACCTGGTCGGCGGGTGGACTGGCGGGCATGGAATTGCGGCTCTCACCCGCCATGCTGACACGCAGGGGCGTGACGAAATTCAACTTCGGCGGGGAGATCGGCGCGGGCTATGTTCGTCGCGGCGACATCTCATTCTCGCCTGAACTGGTCGGCGGCGACGAGTATTCGCTCCCCGTGGATTCCACTGCCGACTGGGGCGAAATCAACCTCTCGGGTTGGTTCATTCAGGTCGGACTGACCTTCAGTTTTTTCTAGAAAAGAATATTCAGTTATAAAAAAGACATGGGCTCACGAGCAGGCTAGATGATATCACCTCTCCAGAGCCGATCGCAGAAATCCTGCCATGGGATTATCTGGATGCCATCGTCAGTCAATCTGGAGGATATTTCCTGACTGACAATGAATCGCGCGGGAGGATCGTGCTCCTCAAGCAGCGCTCTCATGCCTGCCAGATCCTTGCCACGAACCTCCATCGCCGACTTGAACTCTATCGCCACCTGCATCGCGCCGACGATCAGGTCCACCTCCTTGCCCACACTGGTTCGCCAGTACTGTAAACGATCGTCTCGCTGGTTGTAGGAAAGATAGGCGCGCACCTCGTTGATCATGAAATGCTCAAAAGCACGCCCATACACGTCAGAGCCCTTTGCAACTGCGCTGCTCTCGGGATTGATCTCGTTGGCGACACCGATGTCGAACAGATAGAATTTCGATGTCTCAACCATGCGCCGCTTGCTCGATTTCCTCCAGGGAAAGAGCTGGAACCCGAGCAAAGTGTCCTCCAGAATCTGGTAGTAGTTTCGCACCGTGCTCGCGGACACGCCGCTCTCGCGAGCGACATTGGCGTAGTTGAGTTGCCGACCGTGAGTTAAACCGACGATATCGAGGAAGCGGGCAAACCCCGGTATGTTTCGAGTCAAAGACTCGTCGATGATCTCCTCTTTGAGGTAGGTGTTCACATATGATCTGAGGAGCGGTCCCGGCCTGTCGAGAAGGTAATGAGCCGGCAATCCTCCATGATTGAGCATCCTGTGCAAATCCAGGTCGGGAAGCTCGGCCGAGACAAGCGGAAAAAGAAAATGCTCGACCGCCCGGCCACCCAACAGATTGCGAGCGTTTTTCTTCAGCTTTCGGGCGCTCGAGCCGCACAATATGAACCGCGTCGATGAATTCTCAAGCAGAAAGTGCACCTCCTCGAGCAACTGCGGAACCTTCTGCACCTCGTCGACAATCACCGTCTTTGCGGGATTTGCCAGCAGCCGCTCGCGAAACAGCCTGGGTCGAACTGTCAACTCGGCCGTCAATTCGGTATCGAGCAAGTCGAAGAAACGCGCTTCGGGAAAACGCCGGCGAAGCAACATGCTTTTTCCGGTTTGACGCGGCCCCAGAAGAAATGCAGCGCTCGATCCCTTGATGGGATTCGGTATCGTGGAAATCTGAAGGATTCTATCGAACTCTGGATTTCGTTGGCTCATGTGTTGATTTTCATGCAAATCCACAACAGTGTCAACGATTATCCTCTACGCCAATGCGATGGATCGTATGGATCTCGCCTCCATTTCTTCTATGCGGGAGACCCGATCTCTTAGGGTGGTTCTGGCCACTCCGTACTGCCGGGCGGCGGCGGCGACGTTGCCCTTGTACTTGGCCAGGGTCTCAAGGATGCGACTATCTGGAACTCCATCAAGCCGAAAAACCACGGGCTTGATCGCCTTTTCGGGAACCTCGATGTCCAGGTCGCAGGCGTGTATTGCCCCATCGTTTGCGAACGCGGCGGCCCGGTACAGAACGTTGCGAAGCTCCCGGGCGTTGCCGGGCCACGAGTGATCTTCCAGCCTGTTCACCGCATCTCGGTGAAGCTCCCGGCGACCCACATCGCCTTCCATGGCGTCGAGGAAGTGCCTCGCCAACAACGGAATGTCCTTCGGCCGGTTACGCAGGGGCGGGGTGACAATCTTGAGGGTCGCGAGCCTGTGATAGAGGTCGAGACGGAATGCGCCGTCCTCGATCATCTCCGTCAGGTTCCGATTGGTCGCCACCACCAGCCTGAAATCCGTTTTCTCCTCGCGCTCGGCTCCGATGCGCCGGATGATCCCCGTGTCCAGAACCCGCAGCAGCGCCGCCTGCTGAGAAAATGGGAGCTCTCCGATCTCGTCCAGAAAGAGGGTCCCCCCGTGGGCCTGGGCGAAGAGACCGCAGTGGGAGGCGCCCGCTCCGGTGAAGGCTCCCCGCTCGTGACCGAACAGGATATCCTCGAACATGGTCTCCGTCAGCGCGCCGCAGTTGACCGCGACGAATCGGTTGTCTGCCCTTCTGGAACAGGTGTGCAGACCCCTGGCCACCAGCTCTTTTCCGGTGCCGCTCTCTCCAACGATCAGGACCGGCGCGTTCAGGGGGGCCAGTCTCGCCAGCTCTATCCGAAGCAGGCATATCGGTGACGAACTGCCGACAATTCCCAGATCCGGCCTTCGGTCAACAGTCTGTGTTCTCATCTGGATCGGATTGGCGGCTTCCATTGCGTTCCTCCCATCGACATGGCTTGAGTGCCTGCATCCTTAATCGGACGTTTGGGGAAGAAGTTGCGAAAAAAATAAAAAAAAAGCGAACGGACCCAATTTGTCGATTCATATCGTCAATATGTAGAACTGCTGCAATACACGACGTAAATTTGACGTGTCTGGCTAGCGGGTTTCGCTGCAGCCCAAATCGTGTATAATCGCGAGCTACAGCATCAGCACAAGCAAAACGGCGCACTATGGTAAAAAAAAGTAGTCGGTTCGGTGGGTCCATTTCGGCGACGAGCAAGACGCGCAGCCCGGGTAAGCTCTCCGGTCAGCCGATCCACGGCAAGTACCGGTTGGGAAATTTGATCGGGACCAATCGCGCCGGTTCACTCTATGAAGCGAAAACACTCCCGAAAGGCGATGCTCTGGCAGTGCTCGCGCTGGCCCCGGGGACCAATATAATCCGTCCACTCAACGTCGATTCGGATCATCCAAACCTTATCAGGGTACGCGACCTGATCGAGAAGAACGGCAAGCCGCAGTTCGTGGTGATGGACGAGCCCCCTGGCAAGACCTTGCGGCAGCTGATCGATAAACGCGGGAGGATGGAGCCCGGACCGGCGATCGCCACCGCAATGCAACTACTCTCAGCGCTCCATTTCCTGCACGGCAAGAACCGTTCGCACGGCGCGCTCGATCCGACATGGGTGTTCCTGCAGCAGGATCCGAACGAATCGCTACGGCTGCTGCTCGTTGACGTCGGGTACCTCGGCCGCGAAGAGATCCCCCCCTTGCCGTTCTACACCGCTCCCGAACTGGTGCTCGGCGAACACGACGTCGATCACCGGTCGGACATCTGGTCTCTGGGCGTTATCCTGTTCGAGATGGTCTATGCCCAACGACCTTTCGTGGGTCGGAACAAGGACGAGATCTGCTCGCGGATCCTGCTGAAGGACCCGTCCTTCCCCGATACCCCCGCCAAGATTCCCGACGATCTGGTGGCGGCCATACGCAAGATGCTCGAGAGGGACCCGGAGGACCGTTACCAGAACGTCACCACGATCATCGGCGACCTGCTGATGCTCCACGAGGAGTACGAAGATACGCTCGACGACGATGTTGCCCAGGTCCTGCGCGAGTCGATAGTGCCGCCCCCGCTACCACCGAAAACAAAGACAAAACCGGTAGCGAGGAAGCCGGTCGCCGACAAGAAGACCACCGTCAAACAGGACGGCAAGAAGACAATGCTCGGGATACCCACACCGATTTTTACCGCGAAATCGCTGGCCGCAGAAGCTGCCGTGAAGCGCTCAACAGAGACATCGCCGAAACCCGAGCCAAAACCAAAACCCAAGCCAAAACCAAAACCCAAGCCAAAACCGAAACCCAAGCCAAAACCGAAACCCAAGCCAAAACCAAAACCCGAGCCAAAACCGAAACCCAAGCCAAAACCCGAGTCCAGGTACCAGTCGCTCGGCGCGCAGCCGGTGTCGCTTGATGACAAGACAAAACCCACCGTCGAGCCCATCGAGGACATTCCGGTGGATCTGGAGCAACTCGAAACTGAACCAGGGGAAGAAGACGAGGAGGCGGCCACCACCATCTTCCACATGAAGTCCCTCATGACGTCCCCCATGAAGTCCCCCATGAAGTCCTCCCCCATGAAGTCGTCCCCCATGAAGTCCTCCGACACGTCACCCGACCGCAGACGGCTGATGATCATCGCCGGTAGCGCGGCGCTGGCGATCCTGCTCGTCGTGGTCATCGTGGTGGCGGCGAGCGGCGATAACGGCGAAGTCGAGCCGGACGGCGCCTCGGACGGCGCCTCGGTTTCCAAGGTGGACGAACCAAAGTCGGAGCCGGAGCCCGTACCTGAGCCGACGCCGGAGCCCGAACCGGAGCCCGAACCGGAGCCCGAACCGGAGCCGGAGCCCGAACCGGAACCCGAACCGGAGCCGGAGCCCGAACCGGAACCCGAGGCGAAGCCTGAACCCCCGCCACAACCTCTGGCGGAAGTTGACGAACCGAAGCCGAAGACCAAGTCGAAGCCAAAGCCGAAGCCGAAGACCAAGGTCGAGACCGAGGTCGTGCACACGGCTACGCCCGCTCCGAAATGGAAGAAGAAAAAAAAGAAGAAGAAGAAAAAAAAGGCCCCAACCGGGCTGGCCTCCAATCCGTGGGGAGACTGACGTGGCGATGAAGACGATTCTAACACTGGTTCTCGGACTGCTCCTGGCAGCGCCGCTCGCGGCCCAGGAAACCAAACCCGAGTGCCCGAACCGCCCCGCCAAGGTGGCCAGAGCGAAGAACAAGGCGCGGAAGTGGTTCGACAAGGGGGAGAAACTGTCGAAGGAAGCGCGGTTTGAAGATTCCCTCGACGCCTTCCTGTGCTCGCTGAAGATGAAGGGGCACGAGAACACGGTCTTCAACATCGCCCAGATCTCGAAGCTGATTGACAACAAGCATTCGACGCTCAGGCGGCTGCGGCAGTTCAGAGAGCAGAACCCGAACGCTAATTCCTCCGCCGAGATCGATAAGTTGATCAGCGAGCTCGAAGAGGAGCTCGGCGAGGGGCCTCCGGAACCCGTGGTGAACGAGGCGTTGTTTGCCGAGGACGAGCCGGAACCGGAGCCAGAGGAACCGGCGCCCAGCAAGATTGATCGACGTACCGTCTCCTACGTACTGCTAGGCAGCGCCGGCGCCACTCTGGTGGTCTCGGCAGCGCTCCAGGTGGCGGCCGGGGTCAACAAGAACAAGGCTGCCGATGCCACTGAATGGAACGTGTTCAGCGACAAGCGCGACAAGATGAAGAGCTACCAGACCGGAGCGCTGATCGGATTCATCGTCACCGGAGCCCTCGCCGGCGCCGGACTGTACCTGCTGCTCACGGACGATCGAGAAACCGAATCCGACGACGAGAACGAGGTGACGATGGCTCTCGTGCCGGCGCCCGCCGGTATTATGCTGAAAGGAAGTTTCTGATGGTTACCGCCACCAGAAACACTGCGGTCCTGCTCGCGGTGCTGGCTGTGACGACGTGCTTCCTGTCTGCCTGTTTCAGTATCTCACCAAAGGAAGGGCAGATCGAGTGCCTCACCGACGCCGACTGCCCCCCCGGATGGATTTGCAACATCGATGGCGACCTCCAGTGCTACTCTGCCACAAGCGAGTTCCCGGGGACGGACACCGACTCGGATGCCGACTCGGATGCCGACACGGACGCCGACACGGACGCCGACACGGACGCTGACACGGACGCCGACACGGACACTGATACCGATCCGCTCGAGTGCACCGGCACGATCGTCGACTTCGATTTCGAGTCGGGAGACCAGGGATTCGGCCACAGCGCCCTTGGCGTCGCGGCGGATCCGTGGGAGCTCGGTGACCCGGGAGACGAGACCTGCTCATCCGGCTCGAGCTGCTGGACCACCAACCTAGCTGGCAATTACGCGCGGTGCCTCGATGCGGAACTCATCTCTCCGGTGATCAACATCTCCGATTGCGCCGCGGCCTCGACCACCGTGATGCTCAGGTTCATGCACTACTATATCTTCCAGCCGGTTGACGGCACGATCTGGCGAGATGGCGGCGCGCTGCAGCTCTCGAGCAACGGCGGATCCACCTGGCAGGACGTCGTCCCGTCTCCGGGTTACGAGGGAGAGATCGACGGCAACTACACCGGCCCTTGCGGAGATACGGCCGCTGCCCTGGCGAACCACGACGGCTGGTCCGGCACCATCTCCGGCGACGCCTGGACCGAGGTCTCCGTCGAGATCGCCAACTCGTTCAAGACCGACGAATTCCGGTTCCGCTTTCTGTTCGCCTCCGACCGCAGCGGCGAGGAGACCGGCTGGTTCATCGATGTTATCGGACTGTACGCCGAGTAGCCGCCGCTAGCGTTTGAAGGGATTGGTGCGGATCTCGAGCTCCGGGCTCGCCTCGTCCGGAACACAGTGGGCCAGCTTGGAGAACAGGTCGTCCATGTCGTTGCCCGCGTCGCG